>CAZBBI010000042.1:0-6525 GCA_964490135.1 uncultured Candidatus Peribacteria bacterium | reverse complement strand
AATTGGGGAGGAGGTATAATCTTCTTCTCACAACTCTAATTTCCCAATCACGTCATACCCAAATCCCCGACCAATCAAAAATTGGTTAACTTTTCCATCTAATTCAAAATCGGCAATTTTTGGTTTTCTTCTTAAAATTTCATCTTTTTTCCTTAGTCCTAAATATTGAGCAATAGGTATTTGCTTGTTTTCTGGATAAAACTTATTTAGAGATTCTGTCATAAGTTCAGATGTTATTCCTTTTTTAAATAACTTCATTTCTATTTTCCTTGGACCTTGTTTTTTTATTATCTGATCTTTTATAAAAACTTCAGAAAAACGAATATCAGAAACCCAGTCTTTTTCCTTGAAGGATATCAATAGGGTATCAATACACTCTTTTTGATCAGGAAATTTTTTGTTTAATTTTTCTTTTAGTTCAAAAACAGAAAACTCTCGTCTTCCCAAAATCCGCAAAGCACAATTATTTATTTTTTCCATTTTAATAATGATATCTACAAGATAAAATAACTATCACATCCTCCTCAATTTTATAAACCAATCGATGTTCATGATTAATCCGACGAGACCACCAACCTGACAGGTTTTCTTTTAATGGCTCTGGCTTACCAATCCCACTAAAAGGATTGTTCTCGATATCGGATAAAAGCTTAAATATTTTTTTGTAAATAGGTTTATTATTTTGTTTCCAATATTTAAGATCTTTGAGAGCTTGTTTTTCTGGTCTAAATTGCATTATCTAAATCTTCTAAAGAGTTAAATGTCTTATATTCCCCTTTTTGTAGATTTGTGATTCCATTTTCTAGATGTTTGCGATTTGCAGGAGAAGATAATAAATAAGCAGTTTCATTTAACGATCTGTAATCTTCTTCAGAAAGAATAACAACATTTCCACCATTTTTTCGTTTCACAAATATTGGTTCACTATCGTTAACCACATTATCAAAAATAGTTTTTAAATGTTGTCTTGTTTGACTGTAGGATATAGTTGTCATTTTTGTTACAATTAAGTACAGGGTTATTGTACAACTATTTAATAAGAAGTACAATAAAAAAAGACACTTTTACAAAAGTGTCTTTTTTATTTAATTACTTAATTATTTTGTTACTTCACGATCACAATACCTTCAACCATACCGTTCTCATAGTCATCTCGTTTGTTTGAATAAATCTCAAATTCTCCAGGTAAAAGTTGTACAGAAAAGTTTGCACTTTGTCGTGGTGGAACTTTTCCAAAGTTTTTAATACCTTTAATATTAAAATTATGAGAAAATTTACCATTATTAACCACTTCAAATTGTACCGTTCCTGATGGAATTTCTTTAGTAGAAATATCAACTGCCCACTCATAAAGATAAACTTTTACAGTTGTTGTTCGGTTTGGATAATAAACACGTGGTACTGTTTTTGTTACAGGAGCTGAAACAGTTTCTTCTACAACTGCATCTTTTACTACTGGTGTAACTATCGCTGGTTTAGCGGCTGCCTTTGTTGTGGACTCTTTTTGTTCTACAGCTACTTCTTTTACTTCTTCCTTTTTCACGTCAGCTTCTTCAGCTTTCGTGTCTTCTGATTTAGCTTCTGCATCTTTATCTGCGTCTTTTTCTTCAGATTTTTCAGTTGTTTCTTCTACTTTTGTTTCCTCCTTTTTTGGTGTTTCTGGTGAGTCATTTCGAAGACTTGTAGTCAACCAATAAAGACCTCCAAGGATAAGAATAAGAATAATTGCTCTTTTAATCATTTTTTAGTGGGTTAAATCAAGGGCAATTTAAAAGGATTTTTCAAATAATGCAAATCATTTTTTAGTATTTTTTAAATACTTTCTAATTTCAACCACAATTAAAGGAATAATGGAGGCAATCACTATAACTAACCAATCTTTTGGAATAAGTGGAGTCGTATGCAAAATGTTATTTAAAAAAGGAATATAAATAATGCAAAGTACCATTAGGATTGAAGTCAAAATCGCAATAAGTAAAAAATGATTTGTTAATGGATTTTGTTTAAAAATAGATTGAGTAAACGATCTAGCAGAAAATGCATTAATTAATTGAACAAGAACAAGTGACGTAAAGGCAACCGTCATACCATGCTCAACTGAAATATCCAAGCTATCACCAAACCACCAACCTAAATCTTGATGAATAGTGTATAAGAATGCTACCGTAATAGAGGCTCCAATAACTGATCCAACAATCAAAAAGTCTTTAACAAAAAGCTTATCCATAAGTTTTTTGTTTGTATTGCGTGGAGGATTATGCATTAGATTTTTTTCTGGATTATCTACACCCAAGGCAATTGCTGGTAATATATCAGTTCCCAAGTCTACACAAAGGATAAGTATAGCCGTTAGTGGCAATGGAAAAGCAAATAAGATTGCAGCAAAAATAAGAACTAATTCTCCTATATTACAGGCAAAAATGAACCAAACGAATTTTTTTAGATTTTCATAAATACGTCTTCCCTCTTCTATGGCTGTAACGATTGAAGCAAATGAATCATTTAATAAAATCATTGTTGCCGCTTCTTTACTTACCTCTGTTCCGGTAATCCCCATCGCTATTCCAATATTTGATTTCTTAAGTGCAGGAGCATCATTTACTCCATCTCCTGTCATTGCCACAATTTCCCCCTGTGATTGCAATATCTCAACAATTCTCATTTTTTGTGCAGGTAGGCTTCTCGCAAAAATAATAGATTTTGTTTTGTCTTTAAGCAGTTCTTTCAAATCTTCATCTGATATATTTATCACCTCTTCTCCGGTTAGGATTCTTACATCATCTCCTTTTACAATACCAAGCTCTCGAGCAATCGCTTGAGCAGTTACTCCATAATCCCCAGTAATAACAATAATTCTTATACCAGCTGTTTCACACTTTACAACGGCATCAGCTACTTCGTCACGAGGTGGATCTATCATTCCCACTAAACCTACAAAAACCAAATCTGATTCTGTTTTTTCTTGATCTAAATTTTTTGTTTCATTTGTCTCCTTTTCGGCAAAAGCCAATACTCTTAACGCATTTTCTGCCATTCTAGTATAATGCGCTTTTATTTTTTCTCTTTTATCATTATCCAAATCATAAAGATTTTTTCCATCTGACCATTTAGTACATTTTTCTAAAACTTGATCAGGTGATCCTTTTACCATAACTCTGTCATGAATAACGATAGACATCATCTTTCTATCAGAATCAAATGGGAAAATTTCATCATATTTATCATCTATTGGAATTTGAAATTTTTTATTTTCTGGGTCTAAGTTTGATTTCTTTACTAAAGTAAGCAAAGCCCCCTCAGTAGGATCTCCTAAGATTTTATATTTATTTTTTTCGTTTATTAGTTTTGCTTCATTACACCAAGCACATATTTCTAATATTTTTTGTTTTAAAGTATTTCTCCCCTTCCCTCCTCCAATGTGAGTTATTTTTCCAGAAAACGGGTTATACCCAACTCCAGAAACATTAAAAATAGAACGATCGGCAAGATAAATTTCTCGAACCGTCATTTCATTTTTTGTTAATGTCCCAGTTTTATCAGAACAAATTGTTGTGACTGCACCTAACGTCTCAACTGAAGAAAGTTTTTTTACAACCGCTTTTTTTCGTGCCAGTACGGTTGCACCTAAAGCCAAAGCAATAACTATTGTTGTATTAAGTCCTTCTGGGACTGCAGCAATTGCAACAGAAACAGAGAAAAGTAAACTCTCGGATAAACTTGATCCTCTAAGAATTCCTAACCCAAAAAGTACAACACAAATAACTCCTGTTAGTTTTGCTACAAAAACACCAATTCTTTCCAGTTCTATTTGAAGTGGTGATTTTAATTTTTTTGTTGAAGTTGTAAGACGTGCAATCTCTCCAAACTTGGTAGACATTCCTGTGGATTTTACTTCAAACACACCACTTCCTCTTGCAACAGAAGTTCCCATAAAAACTTCATTATCAGCTTTTTTATCCACTGGTAAACTTTCTCCAGTTAAAGCCGATTCTTCGATTCTTAAACTATGAGCTTCCAGCAAAATACCATCAGCAGGGATCTTGTCACCTTCTCCTAAAATTACTATATCCCCAGGTACAAGATATTTTGTTTCAATTAAAGATTCTTTTCCGGCCCGAAGTACCCGGATTTCGGGATGTACCATTTTTTGGAGAGCTTCTAGTGTTTTTTCTGTTCTAAATTCTTGAAAAAATCCGATAGAAGCATTAAGGATTACAATTCCTAAAATAACAAAAGCATCACTTATATGTTCTGGTCCCATTAAGAATGAGATAACAGCCGAGACTATCAAGATAACAACTAATAAATCAGCAAATTGTGAAAACAAAATGTGATACCATTTGTGTTTACTTTCAGCTACTAGTTCATTTGTTCCATATTTTTCTAAAAGTTTTTTTATTTCCGTTTTTGTTAAGCCTTTGTTTGTCATGTTTTATTTGTTTTTTATTCTTCCCATTGTACCAAAAATTGGATTTTTAGTAAAGAAAACACTACTATTATAGTATGATTGAAGTCCAAAAAAACACTCTCCTTTCTAAAAAAACATTTTATGGAATTGGTGGACATGCTGATGAGTTTTATGAAATAGATAATATAAATGGACTTGATGAGCTTTGGGCAGAAACAATCTCCCAAAAAATTCCAAAAATAATTATTGGAAAAGGATCAAATATAGTTTTTGCTGATAGAGGATTTCGTGGACGAATTTTTTCTCCTAAATTTGAAAAAATTGACTGGATTTCAAAAGAAGACTCTATTGTCTCTGTCCAAACAGGTTGTGATGCACAAAAATTCATAGAAGATACAAATAAAGCTGGCTTTGAAGATCTGTGTAATCTTTCTGGTATCCCTGGCAACGTGGGTGGGTTTGTACGTGGAAATGCTGGGGCGTATGGATCAGAAATTGCTGACAAAATCATCAGTGTGGAATTTCTCGATGAAACGGGAACACGACAAAAAATAAGCAAAAAAGATGCTGATTTTGTGTACAGAGGAAGTTTGTTTAAACAAAACTCTGATTTATTTATCTTGAGTACGACTTTTCAGTTAAATCAAAAAACTGATAGTAAAAAGGCACTTAAAAAAACTAAAGATCTCCTGTCTTCTCGTTGGGATAAATATCCTGCTGGACGATCTGGAGGATGTGTATTTAAAAACCCTGAAGGACAAATAGCAGGTAAATTACTAGACGAACTAGGCGCAAAAGGAGACATAATGGGGAATATTCAAATTGCCGAAGAACATGCCAATTTTTTTATAAATAAAGGCAATGCTACCCAAAAAGATATATTAGACCTCATAAAAAAATGGCAGGAAATTATCTTAGAAAAACATGGGATTAAACTTGAACCAGAGATTTATATTATTAATGAGTTTGGGAAACAGGTTAAGTTTTAATTAAAATTGAGTCTTTTCATAATGGAAAATAAATACTAAAGTGTAGTAAATGAAAACTAATAAAATCGCACTTTTCCACGAAAAACAAGTTCGTCGTCATTGGGATGATGATAAAGAACTTTGGTATTTTTCTATTGTTGATGTTATTGAAATTTTAACCGAAAGTGTGAATTCAAGAAAATATTGGAGTGTGTTAAAAACAAGACTGAAAAAAGAAGGAAGCGAGTTGGCTACAAATTGTAGTCAACTGAAATTAATGGCTTCTGATGGCAAAAAATATCTTACCGATGTCGCTGATACTGAAGCTCTTTTACGACTTATCCAATCAATTCCAAGTAAAAAAGCAGAACCATTAAAACTATGGCTTGCTAAAGTTGGCTATGAAAGAATTGAAGAAACTGAGGATCCAGAATTAGCAATCGACAGAGCAATGCAAACATATCTTAAAAAGGGATATTCCAAAGATTGGATAAATCAGAGGTTAAAAACAATTGAGGTTCGTAAAGAATTAACCGATGAATGGCAAGAAAGAGGTGCAAAAAAGGGTTTAGACTTTGCTATTTTAACCGATGAAATTACAAAAGCTTGGTCAGGTAAATCGATAAAATCTTACAAAAAATTGAAAGGGCTAAAAAAACAAAATTTAAGAGATAATATGACTAATCTTGAATTAATTTTAAATATGCTTGCTGAAGCGACAACCACAAAAATCACAAAAGGTCGCAATTCACAAGGATTTAATGAATTACAAAAAGATGCTAAAGACGGAGGAAGCGTCGCAGGGAAAGCAAGAAAAGACATAGAACTCAAATCAGGCGAAAAAGTAATTTCTGAAGAAAATTATTTAGAAGTACAAGAGCAGAAAAAACAGTTGGATGAATAACTCCCCTACCCAGCCACTCTATGAATTTCATCAATAGAAGTCTCCCCTTCCAAAACTTTTCGTATTCCATCTTCAAATAAAGATAGGAAATCAGAAGTTCTTTTGATATGAGCCAAAAGTTCAGATTCAGTTTCTCCTTCTGAGATTTTTTCTCGAATCAAATCAGTAAAATTAAAGGCTTCACAAATTGCTACTTGTCCAATAAATCCAGTATGTGTGCAATTTTTACATCCTTTTTTATTTGG
>CAZBBI010000041.1:0-6528 GCA_964490135.1 uncultured Candidatus Peribacteria bacterium | reverse complement strand
AAAAGTAACAAAAGCAAGCGGAAGAAAACAAATTTTCAAGAAAGCTAAATTAGAAAAAATCTTTAAGAAAGTAGCAAAGGGATATAAAGAATGTGAGTTTGAGGATCTTTATGAGATTTTAAAGCTTATGATAACTGATGGAATTTCAACAGATGATCTTTTGAGGAACATGCGAAAGGCTGCTTTGGACATGATTTCTGTAGAAAATGTAAATTGGCAAAATATAGCTGGACGATTGTATGCTATTGAATTTTATTCCAAAGCATGTCGAAATAGAAAAATTAACCAGAAAGATATTTATAGTTCTGAGTCTTGGATAAAACATTTTGATGATTACATAAAAAAAGAATTTTATTACACAGATTTTTATAAATATTATTCGAAAGAAGATATTTTAAAAGCAGGGGGATTTATCGATAAAGATCGTGATTTTACTTATGTGTATTCAACGATGATTGCCTTTGATCGAAGGTATTTATTAAATCCCAATAAGGTTTTTCACGAATTACCACAAGAAATGTATTTGGCGGTAGCTCTTTTTTTAGCGACACCCGAACCAAAAGAAACAAGACTTGAGATTGCACAACAAATTTATGAGGCTTGTTCTACGCAAAAATTATCTTTACCAACTCCAACATTATTAAATGCAAGGACAAATTATCATCAGTTATCTAGTTGTTTTAAATTGAATGTAGATGATGATTTACGGTCAATTTATCATCAGTTTGAAAATATGGCGCAAATTTCAAAATTTGGTGGAGGTGTAGGTGCTTATTTTGGACACGTAAGATCAAAAGGATCATCTATCCGTGGAGTGAAAAATTCTTCTGGAGGAGTGATTCCTTGGCTTCGAGTTGTAAATGATACAGCTTGTGCGGTAAACCAACTTGGTGCAAGGCTGGGAGCAATTTCTCCAACTTTAGATATTTGGCATAAAGATATTTATGATTTTCTAGAAATGCAGACAGAGGCAGGGGATATCCGGGCGAAGGCTTTTGATATTTTTCCGGCAGTGACGATGCCAGATATTTTTATGAAGCGAGTAGAAGCTGATGAAGATTTCACACTATTTGATCCACATGAAATTTCTTCAGTAACAGGAAAGAGAATTGAGGACCTGTTTTGTGAAGAATTTGAAGAATTTTATATTGAATGTGAAAATAATCCTAAAATAAAATTGAAAGAGACTGTGAAAGCGAAAGATTTGATGAAGCATTTCATGAAAACTACAGTAGAAACAGGGATGCCGTATGTGTTTTTCCGAGATACAGTAAATAGGGTTAATGCTAACAAACACGCTGGTAATGTATATTCTACCCAACTTTGTACTGAAATTTGTCAAAATACATCACCTGCAAAATTTAAGTCAGAGATTATTGATGAAAATGGTAACCTTTCGATTAATTATGAAACAGGAGATACCGTTGTTTGTAATTTAGCTTCGATTAATATGGCGAAAGTGAATACACAAGAGGAAATTGATGAAATATTTCCTATTGCTATGAGAGTTTTGGATAATGTAATTACCTTAAATTTTTATCCAATTACTGAATCTGAATTTACTGCAAAAAAATATCGCCCAGTAGGACTTGGATTTATGGGATTGGCTGAGTATTTAGCTTGTAGTAAACTAAACTATGATAGTCTGGAAGCTAGAGAAGAAGTTGATAAGTTGTTTGAAAGATATGCTTTTGCAACCCTTAAGAATTCACAGAAACTTGGAGAAGAAAGAGGGGCTTATCCGTTATATGAAGGATCAGAATGGTCTAAAGGGATTTTGTTTGGACGAGACAAATCTTGGTATAAATCTAACGCTAAAACGGATTTAGATTGGTCAGGGTTGATAAATAATATCAAAAAAACTGGTCTTAGATTTGGATATCATCTTTCTCCAGCACCAAATACTTCTACTTCAGGAGTAGTGGGGACAACAGCAGGACTTTTGCCGATTTACAAAAAGTTTTTTGTGGAGACAAATGTGATTGCTCCAACTGTAACGGTAGCACCAAATCTTAATAAAGATAATTTCTGGTTTTATAAGGAATATCAAAATCTAGAAATGAACGACGTAATCGATATGTTTAGTGTGATTTATAAGTGGATTGATCAATCAGCTTCGTTTGAGTGGATGATTAATCCAGCAAATACTTCGCCAGCTGATTTATATGGGTATTACATGAAAGCATGGAAAGCTAATATCAAAACAGTATATTATGTACGATCTCTTTCTGGAGATGTTCAGCATGAGAGTTGTGAAAGTTGTAGTGGGTAAAATTAAAATAATTTATGGAAATTTTCTTAACGATTTCGGGAGGGGTAATGGTGTTTGTGATAGGACAATTGATTGTAGAAGCTTTTTTAAAACCGATACTTGATCAACGAGAGGTCTTAGGGGCGATCACATCAGAGGTGGTTTTTTATTCAAACGTGACTAATGCAGATCTGGATAAACACACTATCGCGAGTCAGAAAATAAGAGGACTTGCTTCAAAATTGACGGCTAAAACGAGTAAAATCCTTTTCTATAGAATATTTTCAGTTATTGGATTTGTCTATAGTCAAAAAAAAATTGAAACTCTAGAGGTATTACTTATTGATCTTTCTAATATTGAAATAGAAAACGAGGGAGTTACAGATACGTGTAAAGTAAAGCTAGCAGAAATAAAAACTATCTTGAATGTAAAGAGGTAGGAATAAGTTTTGTGAATAAATTTAGGATGACCGTCCATTCCGTTTAAAACAAAAAAAGGCAAAACTTACTAAAAAATTAATAACCTCATAACAATGAAAAAAAAATTAATCTTCAATCCGGCAGGTGACGATACAGTTGCCAATAGAACTATTATTAAAGGAAATATAACAGGGTTATTTAACCTTAATGATGTGAAGTACAATTGGGCAAAGTCTATGTATCAAGTCATGATTGGTAATTTTTGGGTACCAGAAAAGGTTTCTGGACTAGGAGATGATGCAATAATGTTTAAAAATTCATTAACTCCAGCTGAACAGAGAGCGTATAAAGGGGTGATTTCATTTTTAACGTTTTTAGATTCTATCCAGACGGTTAATTTACCTAATTTTTCTGATTACATCACTAGTGCTGAGGTTAATTTGATTTTATCTATTCAGTCTTTTCAAGAAGCGATTCATTCTCAAAGTTATGGAACTATCCTTGAAACTGTTGTAGATGCCAGGCAGCGACAAGAAATTTATTATTTTTGGAGAGATGATAAGGTCTTACTAGAACGAAATCAGTATATCGGAGATTTGTATCAGTCGTTTATAGATGAACCAACGGATAAAAATTTCTTTCAAGCCTTGATTGCAAATTTCTTGTTAGAAAGTTTATATTTTTATAATGGTTTTGCATTTTTTGATACACTTGTTTATGGATCAAAAATGATTGCTACAGGACGAATGATTTCTTATATCCGTCGTGATGAACTGACACATGTGGTTCTTTTTGCCAATATTATTAAAGAAATAAAAACAGAGTTTCCAGATATTTTTGATGAAAAAATGATTTACGATATGTTCGAAACGGCTGTAGCACAAGAGATAAAATGGACTAAGCATATCATCGGGAACGATATTTCAGGTATTACTAACCAGTCTACAGAGCAGTACACTAAATGGCTGGCAAATGAACGATTAGCGATGCTTAAACTTGATCCACTTTATACTGATGTGATTAAAAATCCGTATAAACATTTAGAAGCTATGGCGGATAACAATGCCGAAAAAACTAATTTCTTTGAATCTACTGTGGTTAATTACACACAATCAAGTTCGATGAAAGGTAGTTGGGACTTTTAAAAAATATTTTTTTTCTTACACTCCTTTTGTGAAAAAGAAAAAATCTCAAAACATTCTTAAAAAAATAAATTCTCCCAAGGATTTGAAAAAACTATCTACTTCAAAATTGAAGTTAGTATGTAATGAGTTACGACAGTTTATTATTGATAATGGGGCAGCAAATGGAGGACATTTTGGCTCTAGTTTAGGAGTGGTGGAGCTAACTGTAGCTTTGCATTATATTTTTAATACACCAGAAGATAGAATTGTGTGGGATGTTGGACATCAGGCTTATGGACACAAGATTTTGACAGGAAGACGAGACAATTTCCATACGAATAGAAGGAAAGGTGGTCTTAGTGGATTTACAAAACAATCAGAAAGTGAATATGATGCTTTTGTTTCTGGACACGCCTCTATTTCGATTTCAGCGGCACTTGGAATGGCAACTGCATCACGTTTGAAAGGAGAAAAAAGAAAACATATTGCCGTTATTGGTGATGGTGCTTTAACAGGAGGTCAGGCTTTTGAAGGGCTTAATAATGCAGGTGTTTCAGATGCAGATTTGTTGGTGGTTTTGAATGACAATCAAATATCAATTGATCCAAATGTTGGAGCTTTAAAAAATTATTTAATTAATTTAACAACTTCTGGAGGATTTAATAATTTCAGATCAACATTAAAGGAAGCCCTTAAAAAAAGAGGTTCATTTGGTAAAAATGTTGATAAGTTTGCTGCACGTCTAGAAAAAAGTTTGAAGAATTTTATTTTCAAAGATAGTAACTTTTTTGAAGCTTTGAATTTTCGTTATTTTGGTCCAGTAGATGGACATGATGTAAAAAATCTAATAAAAGTATTGAAAGATTTAAAAAAGGTAAAAGGACCTAAGATTTTGCATATTTTGACTCAAAAAGGGAAGGGGTTTGCTCCCGCAGAAAAAGATCAAACTTCTTGGCATGCGACGGGAGGATTTGATCATGATCAAGCACATGAACAAATTGGTAAAAAATTATCGAAAAATATTATTCCAAAAGGAATTTTGAAATATCAGGAAATTTTTGGTCATACTCTTGTAGAGTTAGCTAAAAAAAATAAAAAGATTGTAGGAGTTACGCCTGCCATGCCATCTGGTTCATCATTAGATATCATGATGGATATTATGCCAGATAGAGCGTTTGATGTTGGTATTTGTGAACCTCACGCGGTAACATTTTCAGCAGGTCTAGCCTGTAGTGGATTTATTCCATTTTGTAATATTTATTCAAGTTTTGCTCAAAGAGCTTATGATCAAATTATTCATGATACAGCTATAGAAAAAACTCCTGTAATTTTTTGTCTTGATCGCGCTGGATTTGTAGGAGAGGATGGAGAAACTCATCATGGAGTCTTTGACTTAGTGTATTTACGTCCGATACCAAATTTGATTATTGCTTCGCCAATGGACGAGGTTGAATTACGGAATATGATGTACAGTGCGACAAAAAACAGAGAAAATCCATTTGTGATACGTTATCCTAGAGGAAAAGGAGTTAGAGATGATTGGCAGCAATCATTTGAGGAAATTGAGATAGGAACTGGAAGAAAAATTTCGGAAGGAAAAGATATTGCAATTTTATCAATTGGACCAATTGGGAATATTGTTCAATCTGCTATTAAAAAATTAAAAACACCACCAGCACATTATGATATGCGGTTTGTGAAACCTTTAGATGAAAAACTTTTAATTCATATTTTAAAAAAATACAAAAAAATTATTACCATTGAAGAGGGAAGTAAGTCTGGTGGATTTGGATCAGCTGTTTTAGAATTTGCTAATGAAAGTGGGTATAAAAACCAAATAAAAATCCTCGGAATCCCTGATAAGTTTATTGCTCATGGTACGGTAGAAGAGCAAAGAGCTCAGTGCCTCCTTGATAAAGAAGGAATTTTGAATGTAATAAAACAGTGTATACCAAAACAACGACTGTAGAAAGTCGTTTCAAAGTTTGTCGGAATAAGAACTGTGTTTTTTTGTGGAAGTGAATTCGGGCCGAATCCAATCAGGAACTCTTAAACGAGTAGAAAGGACTCGGCTCGACGAACTCTGAGACAACCAGTCTCGGAATCCTCTCGCCTTGCTTTGGTATGAATAACCGACATACCGACGGGACTCATGTTGTAGCTTCTAATTAAGATTCCAGTTGACACCTGGGATTAATAATTATAAACTACGAGTCGAATAGTTTGGACCTCAAAACGCGTTTTTAAGAGGTGAAATTGGCATCCTCCTGTAAAGGGGGGTGTCTATTTTAACAATTTAAAGACCAATAATAATTTCTCTTCGTTTTGTGGGGACTTCAATTTAATGGTTGAGAGTGAAATGAAAACCTCGTCGCAAAGCGGAGAGAAAAAAGTAAATGAGACTAGTGCTTCTTACTATAAAGACTAAAACTTAAAAAGTAAGAGTCTAACTGTTTATGCAAGGCAATAAGCAGTAAAAATAGCAGGAAAGGCACTAGTTCCGAAAGATAGAACTAAGGGGTGTAAAAAATCTCTAAAATGGAAGAAGACCAGATCTAATGTGCAAAACACACCAGAAACTTGTTTATGAATCCTTCGCAAGAGATAAGTCACTATTTGTTTTAGTATTTGTTTTTCGGTATGAGGCCGAAGCTTCATAACTACATTTACTTATTTCTCTCCACGAGTGAATGATGATGTGAAAGATCTACTTAACTGTGTAACTTCTTCTAT
>CAZBBI010000040.1:0-6575 GCA_964490135.1 uncultured Candidatus Peribacteria bacterium | reverse complement strand
AATGGACCACTTGGATATCCTAATGGCCTCAAAAAAGCCATATTTGCTCCATCCATACCCTGATAAGTGAAATCATTATCACAAGTTAAAAGATTAGGAGAACCAGGACAAAATAAAATACCAGCCTGAGGCTGTCCATAGGGTGTTCCATCTGGTTGATAAATCTTAAAAGCTGGATCAGTCCCCCCAGTTCTTCCCTCTGTTGGCCCAGGACACGTATCTTCAGCAAAAACCTGAGTATTAGACCAGAAAAAACATAAAATTATAAATAAAGATATAATTTCCCCTGCAAAACCTTTACATTCTTTTTTTTGTATTCCTTTGTTTAAAAACATCTTCATATTAAATACACAAAAATACTACTTAAAAGTATTAGATAAAGCAAAAACAAATGAACACTTTTCTTACTCCTGATCAAATTTTTTAACGCTATAAAAACTTTTCCACATTTTTCCAATAAGACGCCTCAAAGAAGTCCTGGAATTTATCATATTTAACCCATGCATGGTCAATTATTTCATCATTATCAACTTCAACAATTCCCTCCAAATATTCCGCTCTAAATATTGCAATATGAGCCCCTATAATTCCTTTTTTAAAATGTATAGAATTTTTTGGAAAGGTATAATCATAAAATCCAAGTGATTTTTCTCCCTTAAATTTAACAGATAAATTAGTACCACATTCTTCCCTAAGTTCTCGCTTAGCTGCTTGCAGGTAAGTTTCCCCCTCATCTACACCTCCTTGTGGAAACTGCCAAGCAAAATCTTTTCGAGGTTTTTTTACAATTAAATATTTGTCATCTCTTTCAACTATTATTGCACTAACTAACCTCAGCTGCTCCTCTATCTTTGCAAAATCTAACCAAAAATTTGGCCAAGTTTTAGCTACACAATTTGGTTCAGAAATCATAAAACAAGAATCATTATGAAAATCTACCCCTAAACCTAAATACATACGTAAAATCCCAAAACACATAGCAATACGATGATCATCAAACGAATCTATTTTAAAATTTAGAGAATTAGAATTTTTAGCAACCACGTGTCTTAGCTCCGTATTTTGCGGAGCGAGTCTGGATTGCTGAAAATTTTGATTCCCTAAATTCAAGCTCCCTATGATTTTCACATTATCTCCATCTATCTCAAACTTTACTCCAAAATTTTTCAACTGCTCCATCGCTACAATCCGATCACACTCCTTAACTCGCAAACTTTCAAGCCCCGTGAAACATGACTCTCCATCTGCTGCAGCTGCCAAAACCATCCCTGTCATACTTACATCAGGCATCTCCGACCAATCAAAATCCCCAATTGGCTGTATGTTTTCTGGTGGATCAATGAAACACTTGTCTCCATCTCGACTAACTTTTGCCCCAACTTTCTCAGCTACCTTCAAAAACCCTTCATCTCCTTGAAGAGTTTTAGAACCAAAATTTTCAATACAAATTTTTTCTTTTTTCAAAATCGACCAA
Organism: uncultured Candidatus Peribacteria bacterium; assembly: GCA_964490135.1. GTDB lineage: Bacteria > Patescibacteriota > Gracilibacteria > UBA4473 > UBA4473 > JALWQU01. Next base: position 5,101 of record CAZBBI010000040.1, on the reverse strand, counting down.
GCCACCGGATAACTAGCGGAACTCATATCCGAAGGAATTGCATATTTAGATGGAGCAGAAATTCCTGGAAAAACTTTAAAAACTTTTCTATCTTCAGTAACTTCAACCCCAACTCCCCATATTTTCAAAATATCAAGTGTCATCTGAATATAAGGCCAACTAGGAATATCATCCAATACTTCAATAGTCAGCCCTTTCCCCGTCCGTGGCGCAACCAAAAGAAGCCCCGATATAAACTGCGAAGAAACTTTTCCCGAAATTTTAATATTATTATTTTTTTCTATAGCTGATTTCGAAAATTTTGCTGGCAAAAATCCTTCATTTTTAAGACAGTCAACAGTAACTCCAACTTGCCTCAACCCTCGAAATAAATCCTCTTGTGGTCTTTCTGTCATTCTTTCAATACCATCCAAAACAAAACTTTCACTATCTCCTAATAATAAGCTAACACAAGAAAGAAATCTCGCTGCCGTCCCTGCATTTCCAATAAATAATTCCGTTTCCTCAAAGCCCTCCCTCTTGTTCGGGACGTCTAAAAAAGATACTGAATCAACTGAAGGCAAAACTTTAATCGCCCCACCAGCTAAATTTTCAAATTTTACCCCAAATTTCTCTAATGATTCCCTCATATAAACTGTATCATCTGATTCGAGTAAATTCTCTAAAATTACAGGTTTATCTGACAACGCCGCCAAAAGCAAAACTCTATTTGATATTGATTTTGAACCAGGAACTCTTATTTTTTTCATTACGCTAATTATGCAATAATATCATTAAAATTCAACTCATTAATCGTTATTAATTCTACATTAAGTCAAGTTGTTTTTTTTATTTGATTACATAAAATCGTGGAAGTGAATTTAAATTAAAAATTATTCATTATTAGCCCTAAAGGGGCCCCTTCGGGGTTAAGTAGCTAGAAACATGCCACATTATCAAAGAAATATTCGGTTCATACTCTTTATAATTCTTCCTATATTAGGATTTCTTTTAGGATGGAGTTTAAGTGAGAAACATGAAGAACAAAATGGAACACAAATAAATAAACCTGTAGAAGAAGAAAATAAAGATGAAATAGTTGAAGACAAAAAAATAAATTTCTTCAAAAAAACAAAACCAAAAGATGTAGATTTAGATATATTTTGGGAAATTTGGAACACCATGGAAACAAATTTTCTTTACACTGAGAATTTAAATACATCTGATCAGGTTTATGGAGCAACTAAAGGTCTTGTTAAGTCATTAGATGATCCACATACTACATTTATGTCCCCAGACGAAACAGCCCAATTCGAAGAATCAATGAATGGTGAGTTCGAAGGGATTGGTGCTGAAATTGGTATAAAAGACGATCAACTTACAATTATTTCACCTCTAAAAGGATCTCCAGCCGAAAAATCTGGACTACTTGCTGGTGATGTTATTTACAAAATTAATGATGAAGTAAGTTATGATATGTCCACTGATGAAGCTGTACTAAAAATCAGAGGCCCAAAAGGAGAAAAAGTTACTCTGACTATTATTAGAAAAGATGTAAAAAAACCATTAGAAATAGTTATTGTAAGAGATAACATTGTTCTTCATTCTATCGAATGGGAGATGAAAGACTCTGTGGCTTATTTACAAATTTCACAATTTGGAAACAGCACTCAAAAAGAATTCCAAGAAGCTATTTCTGAAATTTTATTAGAATCCCCAGAAGGTATGATTATTGATCTTAGAAACAACGGAGGAGGTCTTCTTGATGTTTGTATCAAAACTCTTACAGAATTTATAAAAGAAAAAGTAGTAGTAAAAACTAAAGGAAGAAAAATTGGTAATACTGGTGACTACATAACTGGACGAGATGGTGCCTTCTTAAGCATCCCTACTATTGTTCTTGTAAACGAAGGGTCTGCTAGTGCTTCTGAAATTTTTGCAGGCGCAATACAGGATTACGACAGAGGGTTAATACTTGGAAATAAAACTTTTGGAAAAGGATCTGTTCAAAATCTTATATCTTTTGCTGACGGATCAAGTCTAAAAATAACAATCGCAGAATGGCTAACACCAGATGGTCGATCAATTCATGAGGAAGGTATAACTCCTAATGAAATCATCGAAATAACTGAGGATGACCTTGAAAATGATATAGATCCTGTTTTAGACCGAGCCTTAGATCTTATTGGATCAGACGAAATGATAACATTATTAAAAAAATCCCCAGAAGATGTATCTGAAAAAGAAATAGCCGAAGAGATACTTGAAATAACAGACGAAAAAATAGAATCTGCTAATGATGATCAAGAATCTTCAACTGAAGATAAAGCAAAGTAGCTTTATAGTTATTGCCTTTTTGCTTCTCTTCAACGTCTTATCAATAAGCCTTACTCACGCTAATGAGAAGGAAGAGAATATTGTGCCTGATAATATCATTCTACTTTTCCCCGACAGAACATTAGTTTTAAATTTTCAAACTCAACCTGATCTTTTAGCAGAAAAGCCTAAATATTTTTTATATATTGGTGAAAAAAAAATACCAATATCAAGCAATAAAAAACTAATAAAACAAAACAAATACATAACACTTGAAACTGAGTTTAATACCGTTGTTTCCCCAGAGAATCTTCATAATTTTTTTGTGGCTAGTTCCGTATTTCAAGCCAAAGAAAGCACCTCGATTGAAATTCATTTCGATAAAGAAAAAGATAAAATAAGTTTCGACGGTAAACCTTATGACGGATTTGAAATAGACGAAGAAAAACTAGTAGACCTTATCAACAAAGCTATTGAAATCGGAGAAAAACATATCAGAGTTCCAGCCAGAAAAATTTTCTCAAAAGTCGTAGTTCATCCTGATCTTGCTGCCCAAGGTATTTCTGAAGTTTTAGCTGTTGGAAAATCCAATTTCGCCGGATCGTCTAACGCCAGAAAACAAAACATACAAGCTGGAGCTAGAAGATTTCATACTAATATCATACCGAAAGGAAAAACTTTTTCATTCAATACCATACTAGGATCTGTTGACGAAAAATATGGATTTGTAAAAGAACTTGTAATAAAAGGAAATGAAAACAAAAAAGAGCTTGGAGGTGGACTTTGCCAAGTTTCTACAACAGCATTTAGAGCAGCCTTTACTGGTGGATTACCAATAATAGAAAGACGTAATCACTCTTATTCTGTTCCCTACTATAAACCTTTCGGACTCGATGCTTCAATCTATTTAGGTGTTATCGATTTTAGATTCAAAAACAACACCCCAGGTAGTATCCTAATTCAAACTTTTATAGAAAACGAAGATTTATATTTTGTGTTTTATGGGACAAGAGATGATCGACAAATAAGTTTTGAAGGTCCTTTTATTTCAAAGTATCGCGCTGCGCCAGCGACTCAAGTTTTTGAAACAGAAGATTTACCAGACGGAGAAACTAAAATGGTTTCTGACGCTCATGCTGGATTTAGAACCGAGTGGATAAGAAGGGTTTCTAAAGATGGTGAAAAAGAAGAAGAAAGCCTTATTTCAAATTACCGACCATGGCCAGCTAAAATCTTAAAAGGAATCGGAAAAAAAGAAGAGAAAGAATCCATACAAGAACGAATAATAAAAAAACTAAGTTCATAACTTAGTTTTTTTTATTCTCGATTAATTTTTATTAACTACATACCGACATTTTTCGGTAATCTACCGTCTTTCTAATAGCTCACAGAACCCTAGAACCTCTTGTCTTTGAACTTTGATACGCAATGAGTCAATACCATCAAATTCCTCAACTAAAACCTTACGCTGAAGAGCAATTTCCCCTGCATCAACTTCTTCCGTAACTCGATGAATAGTGCATCCTGTATATTTTTCTTCATGTTCAAACACTTTCTCATAAATTTCTTTATCTTGTAATCCCGCAAATTGCGGTAACAATGATGGATGTACATTCCAAGTAGTATTTCCATATACATCACAATAAAGTTTAGATAAAATTTTCATCCAACCTGCCATAATAACATGATCTGGTTGGACTTCTCTAATTATATTTATTAATTCTCTATCATAATCCTCAACACTTTCTCCTTTTTGTGGAGTCAAAACTTCAATATTTTTAATTCCTGATTTTTTTGCTTTTTCCAAAGCCCCACAATCGTCTTTATCTGTAACAAATAACTCAAAATCAACATTTGGAATTCTACCTCTTTTCTTGGCATCTAATAATCCCTGAAAAGTTGTTCCATTTGATGACGATAAAAGTGCAATTTTCTTTTTTAAAGGAACTTTTGGAAAAATATCTGGTGGTAAACTAGATACTATTTTTTGAGCTTCTTCCATTGGGTCACCATTTAGTTCTGGACGAACTTCATAGTTAGCTGAAGCACCATAAATATCCTTTCTTTGTTGCCACATTTGATCAATCTCTTGAGCTAGTGGAATATCTGGATTAAGTCGTGGACGTGTTTTATCTTTCAAAAGGTATCGACGAACATCTGAAAAATTTGGATTAAGAAAAACAAATATTCCTGTTTTTGTCAGGTTCTGAAGATTTTTAGAGTTTTCTATTGTACCCCCTCCTGTAGCAATAATTCCAGAAAAATTACGACAAAAATCATGTGTAACTCTTTGCTCTATTTCACGAAAATTTTGCCATCCATGTTTTTCTACAAATTCCTCTATGCTGCACCCTACGTAAAATTCAATTTCTTTGTCTAGGTCTGCGAAAGGTAGTTTTAAAAACTTTGCCAAAGCGGCACCAAAAGTAGTTTTTCCACACCCACGAAAACCGATGAGAACGATATTCTGTTTCTGCATTAGTGTATTACTTTTAGCGTATTTAATCACAAAAAGCAAGCAAAAAAGATTCTTCAGTTAATCCTTCTTCGCATTTGCAACATAAACAATCCACCAATAAATAATGCAAATATAGCTGGTATCCAACGATTTCCTCCAGAAGTTGGAGCTTGTCGTGGAGCAGAATTATGGATACTCTCCCCTTTTGTTGTCGCCTCTACGATGTTACTTCCTACTCCTGTTTTACCTTCACTATCTACGGCAAAAACTTGAAAATAATACTTCCTTCCAATATCAAGATCAGATACATACCACTGTGTCCTATCATCTGGAGTAATATTAAATTCA
>CAZBBI010000039.1:0-6853 GCA_964490135.1 uncultured Candidatus Peribacteria bacterium | reverse complement strand
CTTCCTACTCCACATTTCATATGCCGTTCTTCTGATAAATATATCTGATCAGTATTAAATCCTTTTTCTTCTATCAACTTATCACAAGTAGATTTAATCATTACGGGTGGTCCACAAACAAAAGCTACTTTATTTTCATTATTTGAGACAGCCTCATGATTTTCCATTAAATGAGTAACATAGCCTTTTATTGCGGTTGGGTGATCATGTTTATCACTTAAAGCTAAATCAACATACATATGCTTATCATTCCACTCTTCAAAATTCTCTTTAAACAAAATATTTTCTTCTGATCGGTAACCTAAAAAGATATTTACATTACCAAATTTGGTTCTATTTTTCTTTATATATTCAATAATCCCACGTACAGGTGCGGCACCACTTCCTCCAGCGATAATTACAACACTATTTCCTTCTAATATTGATATAGGATAACCACGCCCATATGGTCCTCTTAGGCCTAATTTGTCTCCTTTTTTTAGCTTACAAATTTGTTTTGTCACATTTCCAACCGCCCGAATAGACATCTCGAAATACTCTTTTGAATAGGAACAAATAGAAATAGCTGATTCACCAATCCCCAGTAATGAACATTGAAAAAATTGTCCTGGATCATGGTTAATAGGTACGTTAAACCGAAAAAGAAATTCATCTTCAGTTTGTTGTGTTACTTTATCAATTGGCAAAAAGATTATTTCATCTTCTCCCATGATTATGTTTTTACGGAACACATATTTTTTTTTACCCAATTTAAATTTCTCGCTCATATGGGTATTTTTGAAACCGTGCGAAGGTGACATCATTTTTTCTTTTTATTTTTATTTTGCTTATTAATTAACTCTATCCAATCAATTTTGTTTGGACAACCTCTGATACATCGCCCGCATCCAGTACACATTGATTCATTAAATTCCTCTTTAAAATACTGAAGTTTATGATAAATCCTGTGTTTAAAACGATCATTCCTATCTCCTCGAAAATGATGATCACCAGCGACTAAGGTGAAATCTTTGTACATACAACTATCCCATTTCGCACATCGTTCTCCACACCCACCATCTAAAGATGTTTCATCTTCTATATCAAAACAAAGACAAGTTGGACAAAGTGTCGTACAGTCTCCACAACTCAAACAATCTTTTGTTCCTTCTTGCCAAACATCATTATTGTTAAAAAGTTCTTTTATATTTGTGGTGGAAAGTTTCATCTCACATTCTGGAAGTTCTTTCCAGTATTCGTCATCTTGGAGACACAATCGTTGAATTATTTTTTTTCCTTTAACTGATCCAAATTTAATATGATAAGAGTCGCCTTTATCAAAAAGACACAGATCATATCTATGAGTAAGATTCATTGAATCACAAAAACAATATTTATCTTGTGCTTCATCACACCAAAGACCAACCAATAAAAGGTTTTCACGAAATTTTTCGTAAAATTTCATTTTTGGTTCTTGATTCAAAAACAATTGATCATTAATATAAAAAGCGTTTAAATCACACATCCGAAGACCAAAAAGAACTCTTTTTTTAGGATTTTCATTCCATTTTGTAACTTTTTCACCTTTAAATTTAAAAAGAGTTTGTTTTTCTGGAAAAGTATACTTCTTACTTGTAAACCAAGAAACACCTTCAAAAACAATCTCATCAAGACTTTGCACTGGTTCTGTACGTAAAAAACTATCCTTCTTTTTGACAGGAGCAATAACTTCTCCAAATTCCTGTAAAAGTTCAAATAACTTTGGTAGATCTTTTTTGTTTAGTTTTAGACCTTTTTTGTTTATTTCTTGCATTTTTGTTTTTTTATTACTCAGATTCTAAGTCTTTTCTATAATTTTTAAAACTTCTTTTTCTAGTTTTTCTATGTTAGTTTCACCAAAAGGAAGTCCAATTATATTTATATTTTTTATTTTACCTGTTTCTGTCATGAGCTTTAAATAGAATCCTAAATCTAAATCATGACAAGTTAAGGAATGGGGGAGTTCCAGCTTTTTAGGATTTTGAATAAGTGTTGTTTTTTTTAGACCTTTAACTACATCTAGAATCCATAAATTTTCATTAACATTCAAAATCTCATTTGGACTTTCTGCAATTATAAATTCATAATTTTTGTATTTACCTATTTTTTTTGCCAAATTTTTTGCGACCTCATCACCTTCAATATATTCATTTCCGAAACAAAATATTTTCATAAAATAATTATAGTTTTATATTTTTTTAAAAGAAATAGATTTTTATTGACTTATATTTCCTATAATTTTAAAATTCCATAAATTAAAATATTTAACCCCTTAATTTAATGAAAAAACACTTATTACTGGCTATTGTTCCTATGTTACTTCTAACTGGATGTGGTGAAACACCTGAGGAAAAAGCACAAGAAAAAGCTATCGAAGCAGGTGCGGCTTTGATGAAAGGCCTTGGTGAAATGGTTCAAAATGGTGCTTCAAATGAAGAAATCGGAAAAGAAGCTCTAAACAAAGTGGCTGAAGGATTTGCAAGTCTATCTGGCGAAGATATTCCTGAATTGTCAGAAGAAACAAAAAAGGCATTAGGAGAAAATACGGAAACAATGAAAAAAATTGGAGAAAATATGAAGACTGAAATGGAAAAGATGCAAGAAGATCTTCCAAAAACTATTGAACTTCTAAAATCTTACAAAAAATGTTTAGAAAATGCTGGTTCTAAAGGTGATGCTATTAAATGTTATGAAAAAACTGACAAAATGGCTAAAAAATTAGGCATTGGAGATGAGGAAGAAGAAGATGATTTCAATGCTGATGAAGATTTTGGAGAGTGGACACCTGAAGATAAGAAAAGTGCTATTTCTGAATTAGACATGGGATTGTCATTTATGGAAGCTATGATGGGAATGGCAGGGGGAAAATAATTTCTTCACTTAAAATAACTATTAAAAAAAATCCTATGAATTTTCATGGGATTTTTTGTTGAAAAATATAATGTGGTCTTGATATGACTTATTTTCTTTTTAAAATTACAGGAATTGTACAAGGAGTTGGATTTCGTCCATTTATTTATCGTGAAGCACAGAAGAGAGGATTAGTCGGTTATGTACAAAATACAGGGCAAGGCGTTGAAATACTTTGTAACGATAAGAACATAATGCTAGAAATCCTGGAAGAATTGCCGCCTTTGGCAAAGATTGCGAATGTAAAAGTGGAAAAATTGAGTACTACCTCCTCTAATTCTCATTCCCTGGAGGAAAGATTCCTAGATGATTTTCGGATTTTATTTTCAGAAACAAATTCTGAAAATAAAAAGGCAAAAATACCGACAGATACTTCTATCTGTGATGATTGTGTTAAGGAATTGTTAAATAAAAAAAATAGGCGACATAAATATTTCTTCATAAGTTGCACTAATTGTGGACCGAGATACTCAATTTCAAAAAAACTTCCTTTTGATAGAGAGAATACTTCATTGAAATCATTCCAACTTTGTAGTGATTGTGAGCAAGAATATAAAAATCCAGCCGATAGAAGATTTCATGCTCAAACTATTGCTTGCGAACAATGCGGTCCAAAACTTGAATTTTATGAAAATGGAAAAAAACTCAAAACAGATCCACTGAGTCGTATTATTGATCTAATAAAAAAAGGTGAAATAGTTTCTATAAAAGGAATTGGCGGGTTTTCACTTTTTAGTTTAGCTAATAAAAATACTGGTGAAAAATTAAGAAAATTATTAAATAGACCACACAAACCTTTTGCCATAATGGTTAAAGATTTGGAAATGGCACAAAAATTTGTAGAAATTTCAAAAAAAGAAGCAGAAATTTTAGCAGGAAAAGAACGACCAATTGTTTTGTGTAGGAAAAAATCTTTTTGTCATTCTGAATTTAGTTCAGAATCTGATAATCCAAAGATCCTGAAACATCCCCCAGGAGATTCTCTCTTGTGCGAATCGCACAATTCACCTCAAGTTCAGGATGACCACTCATCTTTATCTCCAAATAATCGAATAGGCGTTATGTTGCCATACACGGCCCTTCATCATTTGTTTTTTGAAGGAATTAATGAACCACTGATCGTAACTTCGGCGAATATGCCAGGATTACCAATTCCTACTAAAAAAGAAGAACAAAACTGGCCATATATTTTGGATTATAATCGAGAAATTACTAATTTTTCAGATGATTCTATTATAAAGGTTATTGAAGATCATCCTTTAATTATTCGTCGAAGTAGGGGATTTGTACCGAATGAAATATCTATTCCTATAAATTATCAAAATTTCGCTGAAGAAATCATTGCGGTTGGAGGAGAAATGAAAAATACTTTTTGTATAAAAAAAGGTAATTCACTCAAACTATCACCTCATATAGGAAATACTTTTACATTAGAAAATTTGGATAATTTTAAGAAAACTTTGAATAAATCTACTTCAACTCCACAAACAATTTTATCTGACCAAAATAAAACATTTAATACCTCATTATTTGCTAAAAATTATGCCATAGAAAAGGATATTGAGCATAAAGAGCATCAACACCACTTAGCACATATTTTTTCCGTAGCAATGGAGCATGATCTTGATAATTTTATTGGAATTGCGGCAGATGGAACTGGAATTGGCAATGATGCTAATGTTTGGGGTGGGGAAGTTTTTCATAATGATAAACGTATTGGACATTTAGAATACCAATCACTTGTGAGGGGGGATATTTCAAACAAAGAACCAGTACGGTTTTTGATCGGAATTTTGTCTAAATTTTTAGATAAAAAAGAAATCAATAAAATTTTAGAAAAATTAACATCATCGGAAATAAATATCTATCAGACGCAGTCTAAAGAAAAAAATATACAAACTTCTAGCTGTGGAAGAATTATTGATGCGGCGGCTATTTTGCTTGGATTTGGTGAAAAAAATCACTATGAGGGATATTTGGCAGAGATGTTGGAATTAAATACTATACACCCCCTAAATCCCCCTTGTGAGGGAGACTTCATTGAACCAGTAATTAAAAAACAAAATGATCAATATATTTTAAAAACTACCGAACTTTTCCAATTTTTAGTAGAAAATTTAGACAAAATTCCACGAAAAGAGTTAGCCACTTTTGTGCAATTATATTTGGCTAAAGGGTTCTACTTGTTAGCAATGAAAGGAAATGATGATAATTTGCCAATAGTCTTTAGTGGGGGCTGTACTTATAACGAAATAATAACCAGTTATCTGCTTTCAAAAGGAATCAAAGTTAACAAAAACATTCCACCGGGAGATGGAGGAATCTCCGCAGGTCAAATTGGATATTTTTTATGGAAAAACAAATTTATTTAAAATTAATCTTCTTTCTCTACGAACTCTTCCGGAATAGGAGTAAAACTATCCTCTAATATGTTTATATAACCATTAATACATCTACCTAATTCTGTTTTAACATTACCAATTGAAATAATTATGGTTCCTAACGATTCGTTATGATGAGCACAATCTTTCCTCTTCTCCTCATTATAAGGACAATCTTTTTTATCCTCAGGATAAGGACAATAAGATGTCTTATCATAAATAAAAGGTTTTATTTCATCTTGATGAAGTTCTTGAAATGAAGTAATTTTTTTATCCATTTTTTTTTAACTTAAGACTCAACCGATTAAAGCAATTTTCTTGTAAAAAGTCAAGCAATCAGATATATTCAATCTTAATGTTTTCTTAATAGTTCTCTTGATTTTAAGCCTATATATTTAATTTAATGTCTGATTTATGGAGTTAATGTCTATGTAATTTGATTTTAGAAATAATTTAAATAAACTTAATATTATAATAGGAATCTAACAAATATGCACGAACAAGGAATCGCTCAAGATATCATAAATACTGCTAAAGCAGAAGGAGAAGTGACTAAAATCACTATAGAATGTGGAGATTTAGGACATCTTCCGGCTGAAGAAATGCGAGAAGTTTTGGAAAAAATGACTAATTGGGAGATCACAATTATCAAGAAAAAAGCTATTGTAAAATGTGAAAAATGCAACTTTGAAGGTGAACCAAAAATCACACAACAATTACATGATCACAATGTTTTTGAATGTCCAGAATGTAAAGCAATGTTTCCTAAAATTTTAGAAGGAGATAAGATTATTTTGCAAAGTGTGGAAATCGCGTAACCTTTCTTAGTCTCCCCGACAAAGAGGAGAAACTATAAAGAATAATTTAATTAATCATGTGTTTAGCCTTACCTGGAAAAATTGAAAAAATAAGTAGTGATAACGCCACTATTGATTATGGAGGAATAAAAAAGGAAGCAAACGTATCTTTTTTAGAAAATATAAAAGTAGGGGACTATGTCTTGGTTCACGTTGGATTTGCTATCGAAAAAATTAATAAAGAAAAAGCTGAAGATATGTATAATCTACTTCATGATGAATAAATATCTTGAAAAAATACAAAAAATTTCCGAAAAAATAGATCGTAAAATTACGATTATGGAAGTTTGTGGTGGGCATACAAATACCATTATGAAATATGGTATTCGAGATATTTTACCAAAGAACATTGCACTTGTTTCTGGTCCAGGATGTCCGGTTTGTGTAACCGCTCAGAAAGATATAGATGCTATGATTAAATTAGCAAAATCAGGAATTCCTGTAGCTGCTTATGGAGATATGATGGATGTTCCTGGTAGTTTAGGGTCACTTGATCAAGCTAAAGCAGAAGGAGCTGATATTCAAATGATTTTTTCCGCTACAGAAATGTTGAAACCAGAAAACAAAGATCGTGTTTTTTTTGGGATTGGATTTGAAACAACAACTCCTCCAACAGCTTATTTACTAGAACAAGGAGTATATGTTTATTCTGCTCACAAAGTGATGTTACCTCCCATGAAAACCTTG
>CAZBBI010000038.1:0-6908 GCA_964490135.1 uncultured Candidatus Peribacteria bacterium | reverse complement strand
GGATTATTAGACAAATATCCCTCATCTAAACTAAAAACACACGGAGCAGCTGTTGGGTTGCCTGAATTCCAAACAGGAGGATCTGAGGCAGGACACATCACTATCGGGGCTGGTCGTCCAGTGAAACAATTTCTTACAAAAATTAACGACCAAATTGATGATGGAACTTTTTTTCAGAACCCTGTTTTGATCGATCTTTTCAAAAAAGCAAAAAATAATAATAAAATCCATTTTTTTGGTCTTACTTCCGATGGCGGAATTCATTCTTTTTTACCACATTTGTTTGGGCTTTTGAAGATGGCGAAACAATATAAAATTAAAAATACTTTTATTCACGCCTGCCTAGATGGACGTGATGTTGGAGAGAAAACTGCTAAAGAATATTTGAAACAAATTGATGATCAAAATTATGGAGAAATTGCCTCGTTGGGAGGTCGGTTTTTTGGAATGGATCGTGACCAAAACTGGGACAGAATCTCCAAACACTATGAGGTTTTGTGTGATAAAGAGGCACAACCTACTAAACAAAGTTGGGAAGAATATTTAGATAATTTTTACAAAAACTCTGAAAAGTCTGATTACTATGTTCCCCCTGTTTTATTCCAGGAAAATGGACAAATACAGTCCGATGATATTGTTATTTTCTTCGATTTCCGAGCTGACAGAATGCGACAAATATCTGCCTCAATTTCTGATAAAAATTTCAATGGATTTAAGCCTTCTGTCCAAATTCCTGCTGAGAATTTAGGTGTATTTGGAAAATATGCCGATTGGGCAAAACAAATTTTTTCTGATTCAAAGGTAGACATTCCAAACACCTTAGGCGAAATCATTGCAAATACTGGTGAAAAACAGCTTCGTATTTCCGAATCAGAAAAATATAATCATGTAACTTTTTATTTTTCAGGAGAAAGAAAAGAGGAATTTGAGGGGGAAACTCGTATTTTGGTTCCTTCCCCAAAATGCGCTTCATATGCTGAACTTCCCGCCATGAGTGCTCAAGAACAAACAGACAAAGCTATTTCTGAAATAGAAAAAGATAAATACAAATTCATTGTCCAAAACTTTGCAAACGCTGATCTAGTGGGTCATTCTGGTAATTATGAAGCGGCTAAAGCCTCTATTGAGGTCTTAGACAGGTGTCTAGAAAAGATTGTTCCTAAAATTCTGGAAAAGGGGTATGAGTTATTAATCACAGCTGATCACGGAAATTCTGATGAAATGTTGATGAAAAACGGGGACCCAAACGCCAGCCATTCAAAAAATTTAGTTCCATGTATTTGGGTTTCATCTTCATCCAAAGGCAAAAAAATGAAAAAAATTGGGACTTTGGCAGACATTGCACCAACTATTCTTAAGTTCTTAAGCATTGAGAAACCTTCTGAAATGACGGGAAATTCATTAATTTTAAATTGATAATTTCTCACTAATCATTCATCATTGTCCATGATGAATATTGTAAAAATTTTAGATATATTGCGAGACAAAGAGTTGAAATTAAATATCACTAAAGAAACAGAGCTTGATTATGGTGCTCATATTTTAGTAAAAAGCCCTAAAGAGACTTTTGTTGCGCAGGTTTTAGAGACTCCCAGAACAGTCCCTAACATAAAAAATGAAAATGATTTTAACTACGAAAGGGTCTTAACTTCAAAGGAAATAACTGATTTTGAGAAACTACAAAACGATAACCTTCTTCGCGTTAAACAGGCACAAAATATGGCTGATGATATCGGTCTTGATATAAAGTTTTTTGAGTCACGTATAGGATGGCAAAATCGTATGACTTCATTTTTTTTCGTTTCAGAAAATCCTGTTGATTTTCGTGAACTTCTCAAAAAAATGATTCAGGGATTTAAAGGACGAATTCACTTAGAACGAGTTTCTTCAAGACAAAGAACAAAAATCATTGGCGGAATAGGTCCGTGTGGTCGATCTGACTGTTGTCAATTTCAATCATTTAACCATAAAAAAGTTTCATTAGATGCTGTTCGTGATCAAGGAATTATGATCAACAATAATTCAAAAATATTTGGTCTTCATAACAAAATAAAAACCTGCTTTCTTTATGAATTAGACGGCTATAGGAAGAACCGACGATATCTTCCGCATATCAGACAAGAAGTTACAATCGGAGAACAAAAAGGACGTGTTATTGGTTTAGATATTTTGAATCTAAAAGTAAAAATTTTTTTGGAGAACGATACAATCGAAACGTTTCCAGTGGAAAAAGTTACTTATGAAAACAAAAGACAGGCCCCAGAAGAACCTGAACTTAATTTTGATGAACACCAACTAGATATCGAAGGTGGTAAAGTTTGTTAATCATTTCTGCCATATATTTCTCTAGCCTTAGCTCCTCTGGCTGGTCCTATTATTCCTTTTGCTTCCATTTGGTCTAGTATTCGTGCGGCTCTCGCATAACCAATCTCTAGCCTTCTTTGTAAAAACGAAGCAGAGGCTTTGTTTGTTTGCAACACTGTTTGAACGGCTTCCTCAAATTTTGCATCTAAATTTTCATCAGAAACGTCTGTCGCGACTCCCGCTGTTAAAACTCCACCCTTCGCCATCCCCTCAATAGATTGACTAGTAATTTCTTCCTTTATTTCATCTGATCCAATTGATTCTGGAAATTGTAGTTTTATATTGTTTGTGATTCTTTCTACCTCCTCAGTTGAGACATAAAGACCTTGTATCCTAGTAAGGCTTCCTGAATTCCCATCCAAGTTCAACATATCACCAAACCCAAGTAAGTCTTCTGCACCAATCCCGTCAATAATAGTTCTAGAATCAATCCCCGAAGACACTTTAAACGCAATCCTTGCGGGAAGATTTGCCTTAATCAGTCCTGTTACTACATCTACAGACGGTCTTTGTGTTGCCACAATCAAATGCATCCCAACCGCTCGAGCCATCTGTGCAATCCTACAAATTGCAGCCTCTACGTCTTTACCTGCTACCATCATAAGATCGGCAAGTTCGTCTATAACAATTACTATGTATGGTTCCTTTTCTTCAGGAAATTTTTCATTATATTCGGAAATATTTCGACATTTCTTTTCAGAAAAATCTTTATAACGACGATTCATCTCCGCCACCGCCCAGGCGAGTGCTGACACTGATTTTTCTGGTTCTACTATGACTGGTGTCAAAAGATGTGGAATATGGTTGTACGGGGCTAATTCTACCCGTTTTGGATCAACTAAAATCATTCTCAAATCTTCCGGAGAATTATTCCATAACAATGACGTCAAAAATGCATTCATTGCCACTGATTTCCCTGAACCAGTTTTACCAGCTATAAGCAAGTGGGGCATTTTCCTTAAGTCTGCCACAATCGGACGCCCTGAAACATCTCGCCCAAGTGCTAGTTTTAATGGAGAATCCTCTTCTAGCCATTTTTCTGACTCCAAGATTTCACGCATTCCAACAATTGCTCTTTCTTCATTTGGAATTTCAATCCCTACTAATTTTTTCCCTCTTATTGGGGCCTCAATCCGAACATTCTCTGCCGCTAAGGCAAGTGCTAAATCAGATTTAAGGGCCGTAATTTTTGTTAACTTAACTCCGGCCGCAGGTTCTAATGTAAACTGAGTAACGGTTGGTCCCACGTGAACTGATTTCATCATTACCTCTATCCCAAATTGTTCTAGTTTTTCTCTAATAGCTTCTGCTTTTTCCCTCAACCCTCTTTCGTCGACAGTAATGGTTGATTTTTCCTTTTGCAGAAGATCTAAACTTGGTGGTTCCCATGCCCCAAATTTTTTATTTTTAGCTTTATCTATAAGGCTTTCCTTGTTTTCTAGTTTTATTTCTTTTCCTGTTTTTGCTTTGTTTTCACCTTGTTTCGTAGAATCAATTATCTCTACTTCATTTTTAAATCTTCCTGTATTTTTTTGTTCTTGTAGTTTCTGTTTTGCCTCTTTTAACGCTCCCTTTGCTGTTATATTATTAACCGCGACTTGTTTTTCTGGAGCTTGTCCAAGTAAACCAACAATATTAGAAATTTTAATCCCGAACCCTAAAACAAATGAAACCCACAGTAAGGCAAAAAGCATTAGTGCTGCGACTCCGTCCCCTAAAAACATCCTTTCCATACCCATCACAAACCCCACCGCTCCTCCATATTTATGAGAAAGTGCTAAGCTCTCTGATTCGGGTAGAAGTAAGTTTATAAGCCCCAATAAGGCCAAATAAAAAGAAGTAAGAAAAACTATTCTAATAGGATGAAAAACAAAATCTTTTTTTATTAAAAGAGTTGCCCCCACGGTAAAACTAAAAAGAGGAACACCCCACATCCCAACACCAAACCCGGATTGAAACACTTCACGCGTAATCCATAATGTTACATTTGTTTTTCCAAGAAAAAGTCCTACCAATATAATCCCAAGAAAAATCCATCCCCAACCCCATATTTCCCGTTGAATGCTTTCGTCAAAATAGCTCTCCCACACAGCGGCAGAGTCCTTTTTTTTCTGTACCTTTTTTGTAGCTCTAACTTTTGCTTTTTCCCTCAGAACCTTTGTTCGTTCTTTTTTCTTTTCTGCTGCTACCATCTTTTTAGCAACTTTTGTTGCTTCTCTTTTAAGTACAGAATTTGGAATTTTCACACTAGGTGTTTTTTTTCTACTAAACATCACAATGTACTTTAGTGCAAAAAATGTGTTCGTCAAACAGATATACCCTCTCTTTCCTGTAGCTTTTTCAAGGCTTTATGATTCGTTGGTAAAAATTTTTCTGTAAAAAAATCAACTGGAGCTATCCATTTTAATTCTTGATTTTCTAGTGCCGCTGGTTCACCTTTTTCTATTTTTGCTAAATAAAACCGAAGACGAAGTTTTATTTTTTTAAAAAGACATATTTCTTCATAAAAATAACGCTGAATAGAAATCTCTACCCCAATTTCTTCTTTTATCTCTCTTTCCACGCAAGCTCGAAAACTTTCTCCTTTTTCTCTCTTCCCGCCAGGAAATTCAAACAATCCCACAAAGCTTTTCCCCTCTGGTCTAGTCTGCGCTAAATACTTTCCATCCTTATAAATACAGGCAATCCCTACATCTATTTGGAAGTTTTTTTTCTTGGCCATTTTACCTATTCAATATAACCCAGCATATAAAAAACCTCAACAATTATTTTAATACTACACCCCGCCCATCAAGAAGAATCGAACAATTGTCCAGGCGGAAAAGGCAACAACAAGTCCAATAACAACAAACTTAATAATATTTTTAGAGTTTTCTACAAGTTCTTCGTCTCCAAAGTGGAAAACCATTTGTGTTCCTGCCCAAACGATAACAAACACACCGATAACTCCAAGAAATCCAAGTATAATATTTATCCATTTAACTCCAATACTTAGAATTGCTTCTGCTTCTGGTACATGTATTTTTTCTCCACCAAAGGTTGCTTTTACAAATTCCTCAGAAATCAAAATTACTGCTATTCCAACAATAATATAAAGGATTCTTTTTTTCATTTTTTCCATCTCTTCTTCTTCGTCTGACCGGAAAATAAGCTTGAAAACATAAAAAATTAACACAAGAAGTCCTGATGGAACAATAAATGTTTTTAAGAACTCTAAAAGACCCGTTATTTCACTCAAAACACTTTTTGCCATCTCTGTGTTGTCTTCTCCTTGAAGGATCTGTCCCTCGCTACCAAAAAACATATTATCTATCAATGATGCTGATAGCAGTATCACTATAAACCCAGCAAAGACGCCAAATACTTCATTTTTGCGTTTTTTAAACTCTTCTTCGTTGTTTCTAACTATCAATAAATAAAGTCCCGCAAAAGTAATACTCACAATCGCAATTGGAATTAATAATTTTTTTAAATAAGTCAGAATTTTTTCAGCTACACATCGAAGCTCTTTACCTTTACAAGTCTCTCCTGCCCAAGTTGTTCCTGTTGTATAGTCTTTAACTTTAACTTCTTGGCTCAATATATTACCTCCGTTTAAAACATTTTCTGATTTTATTGGTGCCGCTCCTTCAACTTGACCAAAACTAGTAAGGGCAATAAATGAGAACAAGAATGTAAGAAATATTTTTTTACCCAGTCTTGATTTCTCTCTAATATGAGTGTTTCTGTAGTTATGCAAATAGGACATCATAATTTTTTAAGTTAAAAAGCTAACAATTGTATATGATGAGTAAGCTATTATTAAAGCAATAACGCTATTTATAATCATCTTTTTCGCTCGACTTGTGAGGTCATCGTTACCCATACTTATAACATAATATCCAGAAGAAAGAACCACCGAAAATAAAGCGGAAGCCGCAACAAACATTAAGACAAAATTTATAAGTCCAACTATTTCTGAAACTATCTTTTCTGTTTCAAAGGCATTTCCACCTGTTTTTGTAAGATCAACCCAGGTTTTAATTGCTTCTGCAAATATAATCAACCCTAAGGCAAAAAGAAAAATATTTATAAATTCTTTTTCTTTTTCCACTACTTCACTGTCGTCTCCGTTCATTATCAACGCATAACCAGAGCGAACTCCCGCAATAAGAGCTACCCCACCAACAATATATTGCACAAAGGTAATAATATTTCCTGTTATTTTTTCAAAATTATTTACAGAGTCTCCATCTGGAGTTAAGTCTCCCTGGGTGGGATCAAAGACCTTGTATCCCGCATATTCTGCAACAGAAACTACTAATAGTCCTAATATAATCCATCCGAATTGTTTTTTATAAGTATTGAGCTTTTCTTCTTCTCCTCCTGATAAAACAAATTTTCCTCCAAGTACAACGAGCCAAATAAGCGCAATCGCCGCAATAACATAATTAACCACATCTATAAGAGCTTTTCCTTCTGTTGGGTTTAATATATTTGTAGCAGCTTCTTTTATTCCTTTTTTCTCTCCGATTGTCTTACTTATAACATTTTCTTTAATAATA
>CAZBBI010000037.1:0-6967 GCA_964490135.1 uncultured Candidatus Peribacteria bacterium | reverse complement strand
AAGTAGAAATCTTATAGGTCTATTTGAGTAATTTTAATTATAATGCTCATGACGGTATCTACAAAAGTAGAAATCTTATAGGTCTATTTGAGAGCGGAAATGTTTTGTTTAAGCCAAAAAGATACAAATGATAAAATAAAATAATCACGACTTTTTAGCTTAAACCTTGGATTCTCAAATAATAAAGACTAAGGTTTGCAATTTTTTACAAAGTTCTCAGATAAAAGGCCCACGGAGATTTCCACCTTTTTTTAAAAAAAAAGTGAAAGATTTCTAATTCAAAATGTGAAAGAACCTACAAAAACAATATATCACTATCCATATCTTTTGCATAGCCAAATTTGATTGTTTTGGCATGTGAATTTTCGGGAATCTTAAATAAGATAACACTGTCTGCCTTAGTAAATTCCTTTTCATATCGTTTTTGAATTTCAACAATGATATTATTTAATATTTTTTCACTATGTTTTATTTGATATACTGAATATTGTAATCTATAACCAAATTTCTTTAAAAAATTAGAAAATCTAGTTCGAACCTTATCGCTTGAAATGTCATAAGTAACTAAAAGCATTTTATTTAATTTTAAAAATAGGAAAATCGTTCATTTCTTTCATAATATTTCGATAATAAGACTGAATATATAAAAATATTTCTTCTTTATTTTCCATAATAGCTGATAAAAGGATTTTAGAATATTTCTTTCCATTCCCCCTTTTTATCTTGTATTTATTATCTTTAATTTCAAAATCATTTAGATCAAATTGTTTCAGATTATGGGCTTTTAGAATTGATTGATCAATTATACAACGAAAAGGTTCTACCATATCACAAGTAAGTGATTTTCGTTGATAAAATCCTGTATGATAAAATCCCTTATAAGTATCAAATCCATAAAGGCGTAAATGAGCATCTATAAAATTAAATAAATAAGTATATCCAATATCAAAAAGAACATTTAGTTCATCATATTTAGTGCGTGGTTTACGACCATGCCAATTACAATTTTTGAAATAAAGTGAAAAAAATGTTTTAGAAATATTCCCTTCAATTCCTAATAAAGATTTCATATCTGATATTTGTTCTATTTTGTCTATCAATGATTCAATTTGCTTAATCCCCTCTTTTTCTTTTACTGTTTTTTTTCGAATACTCTTGAGTAAGAGAAGCTGATTTTTTGTTTTATTTTTAGTTATCCATTTAGCTTGTTCTTGGTTGTTTTTTGATAAATATTGTTTTTCTCTCAATAAAAAATTTCCTTCAGTCTCTCCTCCAATACTAGAATACACAAGAAAGCTTTTCTCCATTAGTATCAATAATACCCCATACTTCATACACTTTTTGATAAATACACTCGTCAACGTGCAATTTCCAATGATGAATATTGAAAATATTTTATGAAATGGAACTTGTTGTACAATCTTTCCTTCCTCTTTTATCGTTAAATTTTCATTAAGAAAAGAAATTTCTTTCAATTGATAGCTCTCGATAAAGAGAATTTGTTTTTCACGGAAATCTGGTAATGAAAGCATGTTTTATTTATTATTTTTTTGTATTTGTCATTCTCGCGAATGCGGGAATCCAGTTTTTAAGTACTTACATCACAAAGTTCAGAATAAATGCAGTTTTTGCATTTTTCTGGGTTTTGAGAGAAATTTTTATCAGAAATATCAAAATTTTGTATTTGAAAAATAATATCTTCAAACTCTTTTATTTCTTCTTTATTAGGAATTTTTAATTCATAATTTTTATTATCTTCTAATGAATGAAATTTAAGTTTCTTTATTTCATATCCCATTTCTAAAAGACAAAAACATTGAGCCCAAAGTTGATATTTGTAACCATCATAGATTTTTTTAATTTTAGTTTTACGTTCTATGAGTGTTTTTTCTTTTTGATCATAAATATCAATTTTTCCACACAATTTATACTTTTCACTATAAATTTCTAAACCTTGAATATACCGTTTGGCAGAAGAATATTGTTGTTTATCAATATTTTCATGATTAATAGTTCCTTTTATTTGAGGTTCTTGTTTGTATATTCGATTTTCATATTTTCCGTAAAGTTTATGAAAATAAATACTTCTCGGACAGAAGATAAAATCATTAAGTGTCGTAATGGTTATATATGGTTCCATTTGTAAGAAAATCTACCTATTATAGCAGATTTTCTTATTTATAAATAGTAGTGAATTTAATCAAAACTTAATACTTATCCAGTTTTTGTGTAAAATTATTGCATGCAGTATTGAGGATGGTCATGATTGGTTTTTTTGTGTGATAAATTCTAGTCCTCGTTTGGCGATGTTGTAAGCAGCTAAAACATCTCCACCATTTATTTTTTCAAATTTACTATGATTTTTTTCAGGAAATTGTGAATCAAACCCACAAGACACACAACGAATAAAATCTTTTGATTTTTTTATATTTTGTCTTGGATCAGAAATCACTTTACAAAAATCTTTATGATTTAAATCTAATCCCTCTGTAGTTACTCCTGCATATCTCCAAGCTTTTATATCGTTATCTATTTGAAATTTTATTTTTTTAAAAGTATTTATCCCAAAATCTTCATTTTGTAATTTTAGATCTTTTAGCTCCAAATTAATCATTTCATCCTCAATTTCTGCTGACTTATATCTATTTTTTGAATATCCACAATTGGGACATAGTTTCGAAGTATTAGTTTCATTGGTTATTTGCACAAAACCAAGTTGGTAATTTTTGTTCTTATTATTTTCTGAAACAATATCTTTATTTAATTCCTCAATTCTTTTTATTTTAGGAACAAATTGTAAGTGATTATTTGGAATGCTTTTTTGCACTAAATACCCCAATTTACTCATTAGCTTATTTTCAATAACTTGATAGACACTTGCCCCAAAAGTTTTCTCTAAATTACCATCTTTTCCCCCTGAAATATTCAGATTTTCAAATGACACAAAAGCACCATATTCTGCTGATTTTGCTGCGATAAAATTAACAAAATTAGATACATAACCATTTTTAAATTTTTCAGTATCAATAAGATTATCCTCTTTCTGTTTTTTCCGTTGTCGAAATCGTTCTTCTTTAATTATCTCTTGTGCAACTCTATAATTATAAATACTTCCATCATCTTCTTTCCAAGAACAAATTTTTACTGAATATGCCCCCGTTTTTATTTGTCTAACTCACGCTTTCTCCTTTTCCTTTTGTCTCATCGGAATAATAATAACTCTTTCTTTATCTTCTCCTTTCCTGTTTTTATAATTGGGATATTGTTTTTTCAATTCTTCTTTTTTGAACTCTGCGTTCTTTTTATTCAATTCTTCATCATAGTTCTCTCCTGTTTTTTGAACAAAGTTAAAATCTTCTTTTTGTTCTACAAATTCACTTTTTTTCCATTTACCTTTTTGATTAAAAACTTTTACTGCCGATAACTCTTTGACTTCAAGTATCTCATCAAGTACCCAAGATTTTTCTCCAATTTCATTGTCAAATCGTACACTTATATCATCAGTTTCTAATCTTTTCTTTTTAAACTTCACAAGAGCATAGCTCACTAAACTGTTTTCACCTCTATCTAAACCAATAATATACATTTCATCTTTTGGAATAGATTTTTGTAAATAACTATTAAAGTTCTCAATTCTCTCTTTTCCCTTTTTTGAAGATTGATCAACTATTTTTGTTATTGGATTAAATAATATCCCAAAATCTCCAAGCACTTTTTCCTCTGTATATCTTACAGAATTATTTATAGGACTTATATTTCTTATACAAACTTTTCCTTCTGGTTGTAAACGATATTTTTCGGTATCAAAGCCATCAAAACAATTACTCCAATATGTTGTAAAAAGTGTTCTTCTTCGTTTTGTATTTAGTTGTTTTGAAACAAAATCATTACCAAGTTTCTCTTGTGCTGATTTTCTTCTTTTAACTATTTCTTTATCATTTTTAGAAGTTGCAAAAGACTCTTCAAGCTCAAAGTCTTTATTAAAAATCTGATATAAATCAATCTTGCCATTTTCATCTAACTTATAAATTTCATCCCAATCAGCCTCAATCCAATTATTTACAAAACAATTATCATCAAAATATGATTTCATATCATCTAAAGTCACACATTTTTCAAATTCATTTTTATTAAAAAACTTTGATAATTTATTTTGTTTTACAATTTCAGATAAATATTTTCTTATTTTTGGAATATTTAACAAATCTCTTGTATCTCCATCTTTTTTATTCTCTGTAATAATTTCTCCTTTGCAAAATTTGCTCCAATACTTAATTATCTCATCATTTTTTCCATTAAGCAAAGAAGTTGGCAAAAGACAAAGTTTTTCAACGGCTTTCCAGGTTAAAGATTCATAAGTAAGCAACTGGCAAAAATTGTTTTTATTCTCTAAATTTTTAAGAATATATTTATTATCTGCTTTTAATTTTTTATTTAAAATCTTACTTTCTAGTGCTAAAAAATAATTCTTATTTTTTTCTAAAATCACTCCAAAATGAGTATTTTTACTGTTTCTTAAAGCTGCTTTTAGCTGATTTATAACTGCATAATTATTTCTTTCATTTTGATTACTAGCAATATCTGTATCCAAAGATTTTTTTGTTTTAATATTAGTTTTATATTTTAAAAAAACTTCTTCAAAATTGTCAGGGAATCCTTGTTTGTTTTTAACCTTATCCCACGCCTCATCAATAAATTTTTTATTATTGTTTATTTTATCTATAAATTTCGTTTTATTTTTAAATATTTCATTAATTAATATTTCATCAATAATATTCTCAAATTTTGAAATATAACTTTGGCAATCTGATTTATCTTTTTTATTTTTCTCCAAATTGTCCATTTCAGTTTTTAACTTTTCCTGAATTTCTTGTTCTGATAAAAAAGTATCATTTCCAGAAAGCTGAATATTTGGATTTTTAGCTTTAAAATTAAGGGTAAACTTATAATGATGAGCTTTGGGATTTATAATTTGATTTACTTGCCTAATAATCTCCGTTGTTACTTCTTCAATATTTTTTTCTTCTAATAATTTCCTAATTCCCTCTAAATCTTTTAAAAAAGAGGCATCCCCATTTGATCCATTTTTTCCTTCATCACAAAAAATATTTATTATTTTCAGAATATCTTGTAAACAATAAGCCATATTTTTTAGTCGATCTAAAATCTCTGGTTTAGTAATAAACTTCTCAGTTTGATTTTTGGTATTTAAAAAATCTAATATTTCAATTTTTGAATATTCATATTTTTGCTTAATAAGTTTAATTTTATTTAAAAATAGTTTTTCAAATTCTCCTATTTTTGTTTCTTTATCATACTGAAATGCAAACAAATGATGAATGGTAATATAATCTCCAAATCGAACTGTTTTAAACTCTGGTTTCTGTGTCCCTTGATTAAAACTATAATAATAATCCCAACCTCTCCCTTTTCTTGTTCTTGCTCTACTCATTTCCTGATAACAATCTCGAAAATCTTTTCCAAAAAGTTTTATTTTTGCAGTATTTACATAAATTCTAAAATTCTCATAATTTTTTTTTGACTCTATTTTATTCATAATTTGAACAAAAGATTCAAAAACTGTATCAAAAAAATCTAACTCATTTTTGAAATATTCTCTTGTTTGAATCACAGCTTCTTGATTTTTATTATTAAAAAAATCGATAATATCAATAATATGTTTATCTTCATCCTTGAAAGTTGAAATTTCTTTAATCCTATCTTTCAAGACTCTTTTTTGAGTGCTAAAAGAGGGCTTGAATTCAAAATTAATTGTTTTTCGCACCTCATACAAATTTGTAAAATTTTTCATTTTTAAATTAAAGGTAATTATTGTTGTGTGAAATTATCCCACTCAGTATTCCCAATAAAAAGATCAGGATATTTCTTTTCAGGTTTTCCCTCTTTTTTAAGAACCTCATTCGCCTCCCTCCAATCATTTATCTTCCCAAGAGTAATCACCCCCTTTCTCGCAATATTAAACGCTCCATTATCGTCTCCATTCTTCGGAAGCCTATCACCATTCTCCGCACGACTATCAAAAAACGGTGCAACAGGCGAAAGAATGAAATCATCTTTTCCTTCTTTTTTCGTTTTCTCTGAATTATCCGTATTTCTAATCTGACAAATTAGATTAAAGAAGAAAATAAAATCTTTGAAAAACTTCACCTGTTCTTTCTCATTCAATACATAAATTTGCCCAAGAATATCTTTATTCCAATCAATCTTAACCTCTTCAAGCAATTTACTGAACTCATTCGTCAAATCATCATAATGCAGATACCCCCCTTTGTTATTATTCAATTTTCTATCCCATCGAAATCGCTCCACACATGAACACACCGTCCAAATCGTATTTTGAGGCGCATCTCTTAGTTCTTTAAAATTCGCAATATCATAAGTAAACTCAAACTTATCATCCTTAAATTCTATTTTTGAAAATTTGGAAATTTCTTGTTTTGCCTTTTCCGCACTTGAATATTTCAAATACAAATTTGGTCGCCAACCTGTAACTGGATCAATTTTGGAAGTATAACTCGCCGTCGTATAAAAAATAATCCCTGTTTGCTTTCCCATATCCTTAAACGTCTCAAACGGAGCCGCCAACTGATACGCTTTCAATAAATGACCGGCCTTCTCTGCATCGTCTTCCCCTTTATTTACCAAGAAATTCAATTTTTCAATCAACGCCTTTTCGAGCTGCTGATACACACTTTTTTCAATTCCTCCCCGAATCTGCTTGAACCGCATATTCAAATCTTCAAAAACAATGATCGCATTATGCTCAATCGCCAAATCCGCCAATTTTCGCACCACCTGTGAAATATATCCTTTTTTCAAATCTTTGATTCCCTCTACCGCCTGCCAATCCTTTCGCTCTTGTTCTCGGTTCTTTGCCTTTTCTTCCAATTTCTGATGATAATCAACTCCATTTATAATATTCAAAGTCCCGCTCTCCAAAATCTCT
>CAZBBI010000036.1:0-6992 GCA_964490135.1 uncultured Candidatus Peribacteria bacterium | reverse complement strand
TGAAATTTCTGATCGAATTTCAATTGAATATTCCACAGATTCGGAGGATTTAAGATCCGCCTTCCGGCGGTTTGGAGATCAAATCTCTAAAGAAGTTTTGGGAGACAGTATTTCGGAAAATTCTGGTGGTGATAAAGTGGAAATTGATGGAGATACTTGTGAGTTAAAAATTAAAAAAAACTAAACCATAAATGTACTCCAAAAATCAAATATATATCGTTCGTCATGGAGAATCACAAAACAATACATTAGGCATTGAGTCTGGGAATATAGATACACAAAAAAAGTACGGACTCACTGATCTTGGTCGCGCACAGGTCATATCAAGCGCTCTAAAGTATAAAGATTTTGATATGATATATACTTCTCCATTTCGAAGAACTATTGAGACTGCTCATCTTTTTGCTAAATATGCAGAATGTGAAGTATTTGAAAATGAACTCTTAAGAGAGTTTGAAATTGGTGTTTATGATGAAAAATCATACGATTTAGCTACCATATACATTCACCATCCTCAAAATAACATCAAAGAATTTCCAGTGAAAGGCGGTGAATCTTTTGACTTGATGTGGCATCGTGTAAAAACATTTTTAGATTTACTAGTTGAGCATTATACAGATAAAAAGATATTAGTTGTTTCTCATGGATCCCCAATTGAGGCGATGATACAAATTTCAAAAGGTATAAATACTGGCTTTGGTAAATTTGAAGATCTTCCAAAAAATGCTGAAGTTATTCAATTATAAAAGACTAAGTTTATATTAAAAAAAATGCTTGAACAAAAACTCTACGACACCCTTTTAAAACTTCAAATTGAATTTGAAAAAGTTGAACATGAGGCCTTTGCAACTTGTGAAGCTTCTGAAAATTTTTATGAAAAAAATAATTTAGGCGTTGATTGTAAAAATGTTTTCCTGCGAAATAAACGAGGGAAAAAACATTATTTAGTAATACTTCCAGCTGAGAAACAAATTGATATTCCAATTTTAGCTGAATTTTTAGAAGAACATCGCAACATGGGATTTGCCTCCAACGAAAGACTTGAAAAATTTTTGGGATTAAAACCTGGATCGGTTACTCCATTTGCTATTATTCATGAAAATTCACAAGAAATCCCTGTAATTATAGATTCTGAAATTTTTGACCATAAGTTTGTACATTTTCATCCAATGAGAAATACCGCTACTCTTAAAATTACAACCAAAGATTTCAAAAAATTCTTAGATCATCATCCGAATGAAGTTTTAGAATTTGAATTTTAATCTGTTATCCCTATAGCAAATCGTTCAAGTACTAATTTTACATTTTGATTACCTGCTAATGCTTTTTGAACTTCAAAAAGAGAATCTAGATATTTTTGATATTGTGTAAAAAATCGTGCGTGAATAATTAATTGTTCTACAAAGTTTGTAATAATTTTCTTATCTTTTTGTTTTTTAGATTCTTTATCCAAATCGGAAATTTTTCGAAATTTCCAGATCAAATTTGAACTTTGAAAGAAATTTTTCACGTCCTCATCAATCACAAAATCCTCAAAATCATGTGGAACCCGAACTACGGTCATCCGAGATAAAATGGTATCCAAAATTTGATGATGGTTTTTTGTACTAAAAAGAAGAACAGCTTGCGGAGGAGGTTCTTCCAAAATTTTCAATAAAGCATGATTTGCATCTCTTCCTGTTCTTTCAAAATCCTCTATAATCACAATCCGATGAGCTTTCACAGGCTTCTTCATCACCCATCTAATAAGGCCCCTAACTGAAGTTTTCTCTGGTTTATCTTTGTCCCCTATTTTAAGCGTTCCATCATTTCGAAGCACCAAAGTGTCAGGGCAAATTCCCATCAAAATCTTAGTTCGATCCCCTCCTTGCAACTGTGAAGCTATCTCAACTAATGTCTCAAAATCTCCACCAGAAAGAAGTACTCTTTGTGGGAAAAAATCACTATCAAGCCATTTTTGAATTTTAGGTAACATTTTTTAATAATACTATTTCACTATTCGACTATTTCACTATAAACTATTACCCATGAAAATCCTAGCTTTTGAAACTTCTTGTGATGATACTGCTGTTGCTGTTGTAGAAGATGGAAATGCTGTTTTAAGCAGTGTTAGAATGACTCAAGCAGAACACTCTAATTACGGAGGAGTTGTTCCAGAAATCGCTGCTAGGTTACACAGTGAGAATTGGGAAACCACACTAAAAAAGGCGCTAAAAGAATCTAGTTGTACAATCAAAGACATTGATTACATCGCTTGTACACAAGGACCAGGATTACAAACCTCACTTCTTACTGGGACGACTGCTGCCAGTTTCCTATCACTTTTACACCAAAAGCCACTAATCCCTGTTCATCATGTTTACGGACACATTTGTGCAAATTTCTTAGAAAGGAATTTAGACAAAATAAAATTTCCAGCACTTGTCCTCACTGTTTCGGGTGGTCATACTCAAATGCATTTATGGTTATCTTCAACTGACATTCAATTGCTAGGAACTACTCTTGATGATGCCGCTGGGGAGGCTTTTGATAAAGTTGCAAAAATGCTTGGACTTGGTTATCCAGGTGGTCCACTTGTTAGCAAATATGGAGAAAAGGGTGACAGACGATCAATAGAACTTCCCAAAATTTATCTTAAAAAAGATTCTTTAGATTTTTCTTTTTCAGGATTGAAAGCTTCTGTTTACAGATTACTTGAAACCCGATCAGAAGAAGTGGATGAAGCTTTTATATCCAATGTTTGTGCTAGTTTTGAGTATACGGTGGGAAAAATTTTTGAAAAAAAAGTTGAACGAGTTTTGGACAGATTTCCTGAAATTAAGCAGGTACATTTTACGGGAGGAGTTTCGGCTAACACTTATTTGAAGGGTGTACTAACAACTTTATGCTCCAAAAATAATTGTGAATTTTTGACTCCAAAAAATATCGAATATTCCACAGATAATGCAGCTATGATTGGAGCTGCTGCTTTCCAATTAGTAAAAAACAACCCAAAAATTGCAAAAATACAGCATATTGATGCTCAATCAAGATTAAATTTGGGAGAGTTTTTGGATCATCATCGCGAAGCTGTAAAAAACTAATGAAAGAATAAGAAAGTTGTGGAGACCTACTTCCTCATTTTGATAAACTTGGAAGAGATTGCCGCACTTCTTTTTTTCTTTGTATATCAATAACGTTCGCAATGACGTTTTAGATTTATTTTAGACAAGCTGTCTGACAATTTTCTAAAGAATCAAAAGGAACCTCTGCTTCACAACCACTAGCAAATTTTTTGGTACAAGCGTTTTTTTCTAAATTAAAAACAAATCCGCTTAAGGACGTTTTACAGTTTCCAATTGTTGTAAATTCTGCTTCACAATTCCCTGGAACTGTTTCATCTGTTTTACAAAACCCTTTATTTAAAACCACTGCGCCATGCCTGACTGCTTCACATTCATTTAGATACCCGTTTTTATTCCCCTCCTTAAACCCGCAAACTGGAATTCTTTCTGTTGGACAAATAAGTTCTTTTTGTGTTACCAATTCCTGACATGTTCCAGATGCATCTGGATGTTGGGCTGATATTTTACACGTTAAGCCAACTTTACAGATAAGCCCAGCAATACCTCCACACATTGCCCCAACTCCAACTGTTTCTATATTCTTTAACTCAGCTTGATCGTTAAGTATTGGTAATACTTCCTGAATTTCTTCTTTTGGTAAATCTGTTTTTGCAGATTCACATCCAAATACAAATAATACTGAAAGTAGTAGTAAAAATTTCCTCATTCTAAATTTTATTGTTAAAATACCTCTTGAATTTATTCATTTTTATTTTTTTTTCAAAGAATTATGCGAATTATCTCTTGGAACGTAAACGGTCTTCGTGCTGTAGAAAGAAAGGCCGAATGGGGGAAACTGCTAGAAAACTACGCACCAGATATTGTGCTAATTCAAGAAATAAAATGCAAATTAGACCAGATTGAATCTATAAATGTTGCCTATCCAGGTTATGAAAAATTCTATCATTCAGCCGAAAAAAAAGGGTACGCTGGAACTAGCATTTGGATAAAAAAAGAAAAGTTTAAAGATATAAAATTCAACACTGGAATGCCTGCGTTTGATGATAATGAAGGACGAATATCTAGAATTGATTTTGATGATTTTTCAGTCTTAGGCGTATATTTCCCTAATGGGGGTAAATCAGAAGAAGCTTGGGAAGGAAAACTTGTTTTTTATGAAAAATTTTTAGATTATATCAATCAACTTCGAAAAGAAGGCAGAAAAGTTATTTGGGGCGGTGATGTAAATTGTGCTCATGAATATATTGATCTAGCTCGACCCAAAAATAACGAAGGCAAAATTGGCTTCCATCCCAAGGAACGAGCTTGGATAAGCAAGTGCATAAAACAAAGTTGGATGGATGTTTGGCGAAAAACTTTTCCGGTAAAAACCGATGTTTATTCTTGGTGGCACGTTATCACTCGTTCTAGACTTCGAAATGTTGGCTGGAGAATTGATTACTTATTTATAGATGAAACTTTATTTCCTAGTGTTAAAAGAATTGAATACTTAAATGACCAAATGGGCTCAGATCATTGCCCAGTATTGATGGAGATTTAATTATTTTGTGATCAAAAAAGTTGATCACGGTTATTTTTTCATTAATGTAATAAATGAAAATGTCTTTTATGAAAAAATGTTTCGGATTTTTTCTTGGGATAATATATCCTCTGTTTTTTGTTAATGCTGAGATTATCCCTGTAAATGATGAGGTTGTTTTTCATCCTAGTGTAAAAATAACTAAGTTCAATACCTATGAAACCGATGATTTTCGCTTTGATTATGCTCCCAATTTTTCTGTAAAAAAATGGAATAATTTTATTTTTCTGGAGGAAAACACAACAAAAAATGTAGTTTGGACAGTATTTGAACCTACGCAAAGTATCCGGTATAAAATAAAAGATTTCACCTGTTTTTCTAATTTAAAAAAACAAAAGGAATTTTGCGTTAAAAACCTCAAGAATCCTCATTTTATAAAGAATTTAATACTTTTCCCTCAAGAAAAAGTTTATGAACAAGAAAAAATTAAATTTTTTAAAAAAAATATATTTTTTGAAAAATATGATCAAACAGGGTTTTTTAATAGAGGGGATATGATCGCTTTAACGCTTAAGTTGAAGTATCCAAATAAAGATTTCACTCCATATGCTCAACGTTGTTTTTTAGATGTTTTTTCCTCTCACCCATATAGTGGTGAAATTTGTTGGGCAAAATCACAAGGAATTATCATGGGAATTGATCGAAATTTTTATCCAGAAGCTAGTATAAATGTTTGGGGTATTTTAAAAATTTTGGGTTTAACCTTTGAACAACCTTGGCCAGAACCAGATTGGGATAAGATTCCCGAAAGTTTTATGTCAAAATTGCATAAAGAACATATTGCAGCTGATATGCTTGCAAGTGCTTGGGAATATGGAATATTAAAAAACATTGAAAATCAGAGTCTTTGGCCAAACAGATCAATTAAGCAAAAAGAAGTAATGCAAATTGTTTCAGATTTTTTAGATTGGAAGTCCGGAAAAGTTATAAAAGCCTGGAAGGCAAAAAACTACACACCACCTATTTCTAAAATATTTTATAAACAAGACTATACATTCCAATGGGACGGAAAAAAAGAATCAAAGAAAAAACATAGAGAATTTCAACGAAACGTTGTTATAGAAAATTCAGAAAACATTTCACAAGTTTGGCTCGAAGATCGTAAAGGATTTTTTATTTCAAGTGGGATACTGCCTAAATTCCCTGAAAAGATTAAAACAATAAATGCTTGGTTTGATTTCGAAAAATGGGAAGGAGAAATTGAAATAATCCTTGAATCTGGGACAAAAAAGATATTTCGTCCAAAAATAAAAAAATCACAATTCTCTTCAAAACAAGAGGATAACAAAGATATTAAAAACACCATTAATATTTTAGAAAAATATAAACGATCCCCTCGATTAATATCTACCCCTAAAAACGTTCGAATCCCTATTTTTGATATAGAAATGAGTTCTAAAAACTTTGAACATTTTTTTGCAAACACCACTCGAAACACTCGATATCCTGCCACATTAAAAATATCTTATCCTGATGGAGAGGTTCTACAGTACTCCATAACCTTAAAAGCACGTGGAAACGCAAATAGGGGCTACATAAAACCATCATTAACGATTGAAAGTTTTCAAAAGTTTTCAGAAAACTCTATGTACTATGGTGATGAATTTTTGAAAAAAAATGACGAAATAAAGCTAAGAAGTTTTATTAACGAAGAAAGTATGGTTCATGAAAAGCTTTTCTACAGGAGCGCCAAAGGCTTAAATCTTCCTGCTCCAGATTTCTTTGAAGCACTTGTAAAAATAAACGATATTCCCTTTGGGTTTTTCCAAATAACTGAACCAATAAAAAAAGAATTTTTTAAAAAAAGAGACCTAGAAACTACTGATTATTTTTATGCTCAAAATATAAACGCAAAATTTGATACAAATTTAGGATATTATGATTCCGACGAAAAAACACTTTCAGCTTATGAATCAAAAGGCGATAAAAATTTATTATTAGATTTAATAAAATCTCTCGACAAAAATGATCCAGAAATTTTAAATAAAATAGATACTCAAAGTATTTTTGATTATGCCACTTTAATTTGGTTATCAAATGCATGGGATAGCTTAACTCACAATTATTATATTTTTTGGAACAAGGATACCGAAAAGTGGGAAATTTTACCTTGGGATGGGGATTTATCTTGGGAAGATGTTCCTGAAAATATTACTCTGGAAAACCTAGATATATTTGCTAAAAACAAAACCGGTAACCACAATGTGTTAATAAATTATGTTTTTGAAAATATTTCTCTTAGCGAAAAACAAATACATTGGGACGTCTTTTGGGAAAAATGGAACAAAAATGTAAAACTATTCGAATGGTCTGAAGAGTATCGAACTAATCACAAAAAGTATTGCCAA
>CAZBBI010000035.1:0-7039 GCA_964490135.1 uncultured Candidatus Peribacteria bacterium | reverse complement strand
TTAGCTCGACTACTCATAAAGGCTCCAAAAGTGGAAACAAAAGGAATAAATCCCTTAACGGAAAGACCTCCGGCTACAGACACCATATTCTGTTCACAAATTCCAAATTCAATGTGTTGCTCAGGATATTCTGCCGCCACAAATTTTGTCATTACTGATCCTCCTACGTCGGCAGTTCCGGCGATTACGTTTTTATTGTTTCTTGCTAAGTCCAGAAGTGCTTTTCCGTATGCGCCTCGACAAGCGTGATTTTCTCCAGCAGGATAAACTACTGGTATTCCAGTATTAATTTCCGGCATTTTTGCTAAATTTGGTATAAACTTATTTTCTTCTGGGGTAAAATTTCGGTCTTTTCTGAAGTCTTCTAGAGTTTTTAATTTATCAGTATTTATAGCTAATTCGTCACCACTCAAAATTTCATCAATTTCATCTCGACTAGGAGTTTTTCCATGCCAAGTTGGTTTATAATTTCGCCCATCAACTTCCATCATTTCAATCCCTTTTCCCATGATAGTATTTCCTAAAATAAGAATTGGTTTATCACTTTTGGTGTTGATTGCTTTCCAAAGTGCTTCGTGATTATGTCCGTCAATATCAAGAACTTCCCAACCATGAGCAATGAACATATCTTTGATATTTGTTGGCATTGTTACCTCCAATTTATCTGTCAATTGAACGGCATTGTAGTCACAAAAAACTACAAAATTATTCAATTTTTCTTTATTCGCAAAAAGTGCCATTTCATGAACTTGTCCTTCTTGAACTTCACCATCTCCGATACAAGCAAATACTTTCTGAGCAGATCCTTTTAGTTTCTCGGCTTTAGCAAATCCAGCTGCTGCAGATACTCCGGCACCAAGTGGTCCAGTACCAAATGGAATTCCATCAATATGACGAGTAATATGTCCTTCAAATATTGAACCTTTTTGTCTAAAAGTTTTAATAACTGCTTCTTTATCAATTGTTCCCATTTCAGCTAAGACTGAATAAACTCCAGGAGAAATGTGTCCGTTAGAAACGATACATTCTTCATTTGTTTGAGAAATTTTAAAGGCATACAAAACTGCCAAAAAATCCAAAGAAGAAAGAGAGCCTCCAGGATGTCCTGATTGAGAAGTTTTTAGCATGCCAAGCATTGTTCGTCGGCAGTTTTTTGTAAAAGTTTCTAAAAATTCTACTCGGTCTGTACCGAGAAGTTGGTCTGGTTTAGGAAAAGTATAATTCATGTGATATTTATGGGTAAATAATTCACACGGATTGTAAAAATTTCTGATTAATTATCAAGAAGATCTACTTAACCGTCACACTTTTCGCCAAATTTCTTGGCATATCTGGATCGAGTCCTCGCAAAATAGCTAAATAGTAAGACAAAATTTGCATAGGAATGAGAGAAGAAATCGCTTGAGCCTCCCCACAATCTGGGGCCTTTAGCCATTGATCAAAAATTTCATGATTTTTGTCGGCGACTCCAATTATCATTGCTCCTCGTGATTTTAATTCTGTGGCATTTGAGATAGTTTCAGAGTCATCTCCCAAAATAATACATGGAGTGCCTTCCTCAATTAAGGCAATTGGTCCATGTTTGAGCTCTCCAGCTGGAAATCCTTGGGCATGAATATATGAAACTTCTTGGATTTTAATAGCTGTTTCGAGTGCAATTGGGTGGAGTGCACCACGTCCGATTATGAACAGATTGTCGTGTTCAACTATACTTTGAGCAACTTCTTTGGCGTATTCTTCGTACCTAGGATTTAATAAATCGTTGATACTACTGGAAGCCAGCCTTAAAACTTCTCGCCCTTTATTAATTTTACTTTGAAAGCCTCCTGCACCAGCACTATCTGCATACGCACACAAAAGCAAAAGTGCCATCTGTGCCGTGGAAGCTTTTGTTGAGGCTACTGCTTTTTCTATCCCTGCCTGCAAAGGAAGATGGACATCTGAAATTCTGGCAATAGACGAACTTTCGACATTTGTCATAGACAAAATTTTGGCACCCGCTCGCTTTCCTCGTTCTAATATTTCTAATACATCAGCGGTTTCTCCTGATTGAGAAACTGCTATTAGTGCTGTTTTATCGTGCACAAATTTTTCAAAATAAGGCATTTCTGAGGCGGCTACTACATTGATTTTTCGTCCAGAAATTTCTGAGAAAAAATATTCACCAGCCATACACATTTTGTGTGCTGTTCCACAAGCTACCATATACGCTCCGTTTGTTTGCCTGAGAACATCTATAAATTGTGCTAAGGTAGATTTGTCATGATTTATTGCTCGCGTGATACTTTCTTTTTGGTCAAAAATTTCTTTAATCATGAAATGATCATAATCACCTTTTTCGGCCTCTTCTGTTTTCCAAGAAACCTCAATATTTCTTTTTTCAATAGGCTTAAGTGTTTCTAGGTCAAAGAAATCTGCATTTCCTTTATTAACAAAAACCATTTCTTCGTCATCAAGATAATTTACAATATTAGTACTATCTAAAAAAGCTGGAATATCAGAAGCGATAAATGTTTCTGTTTTTCCTCGTCCAATAATCAATGGAGACCCTCTTCGTGCCGCATAAATTCCCTCTTCACCTTCCACCATCACTAAAATAGAAAATCGTCCAATAATTTTTTTCGAAATTTTTGCGATAGCTTCTTTGATCGCTGCGTCTGTTTTTATTTCTTCATTAAGCATTACTGCGATCACTTCAGTATCTGTTTCTGACAAGAACTTATGATCTTTTAATTTAGCTTTTTCTTCTCTGTAATTCTCAAAAATACCATTGTGAACCAAGGTTATTTTTCCTGCTTGGTGTGGGTGTGAATTTGCTTGTGTTACTCCTCCATGAGTAGCCCATCGAGTGTGTCCAATTGCGGTTTTTGCTTTATCAAAATCAATATTTACTTCTGAAATTTTCCCAATATTTTTTTCTACAAGAGTGCGATTCTCGTTATTAATTGCTATTCCCCAACTATCATATCCTCGATACTCAAGTTTTTTTAGTCCGTTTAGGACAACATTTCCTGCATTTTCTTTCGAGCCCGATATTGCAAAAATTCCACACATAATTTAATAAAATAGTTTATATCTTTTTAACAAAATATACTCTTTTGAACTAAATTGTCTTGCAATTTGTCTGAATTTCGGCAAAAATACCGAGCTTAATTAATGAATTTATGTCAAAAAAACTTTTCAACCTCGTATCAGACTTTAGTCCAACTGGTGATCAACCTGCGGCAATTGCTCAACTCAATAAGGGGCTGAAGAAGGGCCTAAAGGCTCAAACCTTACTTGGGGCAACCGGTACGGGGAAAACTTTTACCATGGCTAATCTCATAAATGATACTCAACGTCCAACGTTGATTATGGCACACAATAAGACCTTAGCGGCACAGCTTTGTGCAGAGTTTCAGCAATTTTTCCCTGACAATGCAGTGAGTTATTTTGTGTCTTATTATGACTATTATCAGCCAGAAGCTTATATGGCACGGACTGATACTTTTATAGAAAAAGAGGCTACTATCAATGAGGAGATTGCTAAATTTCGGCACGCAGCCACGGTAAACTTACTGACAAGAAAGGATGTAATAATTATC
The DNA here is from genome assembly GCA_964490135.1 of uncultured Candidatus Peribacteria bacterium. Classification (GTDB taxonomy): domain Bacteria; phylum Patescibacteriota; class Gracilibacteria; order UBA4473; family UBA4473; genus JALWQU01. Next base: position 3,455 of record CAZBBI010000035.1, on the reverse strand, counting down.
AGTTCGGTTTCTTGTATTTATGGTCTAGGAGATATGGAAACTTATCAAAAACTCTCCATAAAAATTCAAGAAGGAAAAACTTATCCACGAAAAGAATTTCTTTCACAACTGGTAAATATTCAGTACGAAAGAGTGAAAATGGATTTTAAAAGAGGTAGTTTTGAGGTACTGGGAGACATAATTACAATTTTCCCCCCTCATAGTGATTTGGCTTATCAATTAGAATTTTGGGGAGACGAGTTGGAAAAAATTACGGAAATTGATGGATTTACAGGAGCCACTGTCCAAGAAGTTAGTGACGTCAGGATTTTTCCGGCTAAACACCAAGTAACAACGAAAGATGTTATTAGTCGTGTAATAAGTGAAATAGAAGAAGATCTAATTATAAGAGAGACTGAGCTTCGGGGATCAAATCCACTCGCAGCTCACAGAATAAATCAACGAACAAAATATGACATTGAGATGCTTCGCGAAATGGGATATGTAAATGGGATAGAAAACTATACCAGGTACTTAGCAGGGACTAAACCAGGTTCTCCGCCGACAACACTTTTAGATTATTTTCCAAAAGATTTTCTAACATTTATCGATGAATCACATATGTCTATTCCACAAGTTGGGGGGATGTTTAATGGGAACTTAAGCCGGAAAGAATCACTTATTGAGCATGGATTTCGTTTACCAAGTTCTTTGGATAATCGTCCTTTGAAATTTGAAGAATTTGAAAAAAAGCTTGGTCAAGCGATCTATGTTTCGGCAACTCCCGGGAAATATGAATATGCACACTGTAAGAAAGATCAAATTGTTCAACAAATCATACGACCAACAGGGCTTCTTGATCCAGGAATAACAGTGCTTCCTTCAACAGCGCGATTTTGGAACAAAAATATTCACGATATTTCTGAAAAAGAAGCCGTAAATTCTATTGACGATGTCTTGTCAGAAGTTAATGCCACTATCAAGAAAGATGAACGGGTACTAATTACAACAGTTACGAAAAAAGCAGCTGAAGACCTTTCCGGATATTTAATTGAAAATGGAATAAAAGCCAAATATCTGCATTCTGAAATTGATACCCTTGAACGAGTTGAGATTTTGACTGAGTTGAGAAGAGGCGTTATTGATGTAATAGTAGGAATTAATCTTCTGCGGGAAGGACTAGATCTTCCAGAGGTTTCTCTTATTTGTATCTTAGATGCAGACAAAAGAGGGTTTTTGCGGTCACGAGATGCACTTCTTCAAATTATTGGACGAGCGGCTCGTAATTCCAAAGGACGAGTAAATATGTATGCCGATGAAATGACAGAGGCGATGGAAGCTTCTATTGATGAAACGAACAGGCGAAGAAAAATTCAAGAAGCGTACAACGAAAAACACGGAATCGTGCCAACAACTATTAAAAAAGCTATTGTTGATATTTCTAAGGATTTAGCTGGAGGGAAAAGACGTGATTTCAAAAATGTATCCAAGAAGGGAGATATGAAAAAACTTCTTAAAGAACTTGATGCGGAAATGTCAATTGCCACTCAAAATCTTGATTTCGAACGAGCGGCTGCTTTGCGTGATGAAATTATTGAACTACAAAGAAAAATTAAATAAAGAATAAAAGGTATTTATTTTCTTGCGGGTCTAACTTCAACAACTTGTTCTGAAACAGAAACAACACCATTGCTGTCAACTAGACGAAGTTTTATAGTGTATTTCCCTTCTTTTTTGTAAATATGTTCTACTGGCAATGCCTGATATTGTTTTTTTATAGAACCATCACCAAAATCCCATAAATACTCTTTTACAAGCCCTCTTGAAGAAGTTGGGTTAAGTGTTACATTAAGTGGTGCACTTCCAACTCTTGGTGAGAATATAAATTCAGATCTTATGTTTGGAGCTCTAACAGAAACTATTGTTTCTGTTTTTGCTACTTTTCCAGAAGAAGTAAGAATCGTAAGTTTTATTGGGAAGTTACCAATTTGTTTAAAAAGATATGAAATTTTTGAACCATAATGTATTGGTTCAGCTCCTGGAAATTCCCATATATAATCAACTAAATCTCCTTCATCCGTAGAAGACCCCGATCCATCAAAAGAAATTTGGAGAGGAACTTCTCCGGCGTTTGGCACTGCTGATATTTTGGCCCGAATCCCTGACCTTTCAACGACAACTCTTTGTATTTTTTCGTGAGTTTTTTCGTTAGCATCAACAATTATTAGTTTGACGTCATAAGTCCCTGGTTTCCGAAAAATATGTTTAGCCGCAACTGAGAATTCATCAACGATTCCATCATTTTGGAAATCCCATTGCCACTCAAAAGCATTTTTTACGTTAGAGTCTTCGGCATTAAAAGTTATTTCAAAAGGAGCGATCCCGCGAAGAATCTCTTGATCGCCGATCAAAGCTGGAGTTGTTGTTATTACAAGATCTGCAACAGCGTCTTCTTCTAAAATGTTAATTATTTTTTTAGTTTCATGCTTTTCTCCTAAGTCATTTTCAACGATTAAACGGACAACATGTTCACCAGGAATTCGAAAAACTTTTTGCATTTTACGACCAACAAATGGCTCACCGGCACCTTCCAGTATCCACTCATATCTTATGATTTTACCTTCTTTAATGAAAGACATAGAACCATCAAAAGTTACTTTCAACGGAGCGTATCCCTCGGTCACACCATCAGTACTGATTTCAGCTCGCAGGGTTCCTTCTGGGTTTTTTACTTTAATAATTTTTTCAACTACATCGTAATCATCTGTGTTTGTTCCCGTTACCCGAAGTACGACTTTGTGCTCACCAACAGTTTCAAATGTTTTCTTAACTAAAGGAGTTTCATTTCTTAATTCAAAGGTACCATCACCATCAAGATCCCATTCATACCATACTATTTCCCCGTCGGGGTCGTTTGATTCTGCACCACTAAGTTCAACGGTTAATGGATAAGTTCCTGATTCGGGAGAAGAAGAAACAACAGCTAAGACAGACTCATTGTTAACAATTACTTGCCGGATTGTTTCATAAACTTCCTCATTTTGTGTTTTTTCAGAAAAATAACTAATGGACGCTTTTACACTATAAACACCATTATTAATCCCCTTATCTATAAATCGGTGAGAGACGTTTAAGCCAGAAGCATCAAAGATTCCGTCTTCGTTGAAATCCCAATTAATTTATCTCACCTGAGACATAGGGATAATGCTATTTAATTTCTCTGAGATATCAAATTCGACACGAATTGGCGAATCAAGATCTATAACATTCTTCGGAACAGTTTCAATTAAACTTTTTTTATTTTTTATAAGAGGTCCACTATTTAAATTGCTAATGAACCAATACAAAAAGGTCCAAAGACCAACAGTTAAAATGAAAATAATAAAATAGATGCCTGTTGTTGTAAAATTATTTCGTCTATGTGTGGCATTTTTGTCGGACATAAGTCCTCGAAAAAGGAAGGTAAGTGTAGTAAT
>CAZBBI010000034.1:0-7078 GCA_964490135.1 uncultured Candidatus Peribacteria bacterium | reverse complement strand
AAAAACACATACATTAGCAATAGAGATATTAGAACGTATCCATAAACATGGATTTGATGATTTTTTACCGAAAAAAATGACTGGGTTTAGGGTGGTGAGTTAAATTATTAAAAAATAATTAACTATTTTTTACGGAGAATGTTCTGGTCTTTTTCTTTTTGATGGAGATTTTGGTTCTCCTTTATTAGAAATTATTTCGTTATGTTTGTCTGCAGCTAGGTTTACAAGTGATGAAAACCTAGGATCATCTTTCCCAAGTTCATAACTTTTTTGGTACATTTTTGCAGCTTTATCAAAATCTTTCATTTCTTCGTGTAGAAGTCCTAGATTAAGATATGTTCGTGGATTATTTTTATCTTTCTTAAGTACTTCTTCTAAGATTTCTTCAGCTTCTAGGAATTTTTTATTAGCAATAAGGGCCCATCCATGAATATTCATTGCAAAATGATCTTCAGGATTATTGGCAATCAAAATTTCTGTAAATTCTAAGGCCATTTCTGGTTTTTTTGCGACATTTATAGCCGTGTGAACAGCTGACGCAAAGACTTCAGGATCACTTTCATAATCTAAAAGTTGTTTATATAGTTTTAGAACTTGGTCGTATTTCTTTTGTTCCGCTAGTATGTCTATTAACTTCCATCGTACTTCTTCTGAAAATTCAAAATTATACTCAAGAGCTTTTTCGAAAAAAAGTGAAGCCTCATCTAAGAATCCTTCTTCGCTAAGTGCTAAGGCTAGGAAATATTGAACTTCTGGACGAATGGGATCAAGTTCATAAGCGTGTCTGAAGTCCTTAATAGCATTTGTGTAATCTTTAGTTAGATATTGAGAATATCCTCTCAGTATCCAAGCATCTATATATTCAATATCATCTTTTATGGATGTGTTTGCAAACTCATAAGCAAGCACAGCTTCATTGTTTTCTGCTAAAATTTTTGCAAAGTTTGCAAAAAGATGAGCATTTTTACCTTCTTTTAATTCTTCAAATTCTTCATAAATAATTCTGAATTCTTGAACTTTTTTTGCAAATTCAGGACTTATTAAATCTTTGGTGTTTTTATTATTAGTAATTTTACTTTCAACCTGTTTCTTTTCTAGCTCTTTAAGTATTAGTTTTGATTCTTCGTGGTTATTCTGAAGAGTCAAAAGTACAGCTTTATAGAATAAAAGATCTGATGGAATATTCTCCGCACCGTTCAAAAGTTCCATTATTTCTGTGAATTTTTTTTCGTTAATCCACTTACGTGCTTGTAGAACACCGACTTTATCACTATTTGGGAATGTTTCTTGTAGTTTCTTAAGAAGATTTTCTAATTTGTCGGTAGAGTTATTTTGCAAATAAATTTCACCTAACAAAAGATAAGGTTCTACAAAATCTGGTTTAAGTTTTATAGCTTCACTTAGCTCGATTGTAGCTTCAGAAAAATAACCATGTTCTGTTAATTTTTTTGATTCAGCTATTCTTTCATTATAGGAAATTACTGTTTTTGGTTTTTCTGTTTTTTTATTTATTTTTCCAGTTTTTGATATTTTGTTGTTTGATATAGGTGCTGTTAGATTATCTCTAAAAACCCAACCTATACTGCTTATTATTATAAGTAAGGCACCAATGATCATAGGCCACGATGTTTGTTTCTGTTTTATTTTTTTCATTAAAGTTTTTTATTTTGAAAAAATTATACCTAAATCTTTTAAAGATAAAAGTTTTGTTTGTATCAAAAAAAGATCCCGCATAGGCGGGATTAAATGCGACCCACAACTAACAAGTTAGTTGGGTCTTAATTTAAATGGGGCGAACGATGGGGATCGAACCCACGACCAGCGGTACCACAAACCGCTGCTCTACCACTGAGCTACGTTCGCCATCAGTAGTGACTAAAAGTCAAAAAGATTCTAGAAATAAAATACTAATTAGCAAGGTTTTTTTCACCTAAAATTAAATAAATAACAGTTCTTAAACATTTTCATATTTTTTCAACCTGATTGTTTTGTAGGATTGGCTCTTAGTCTTTATTATATATAGGATCTATAAAAATTCTAAAAAAATATGAACTTTGGTAAAAGTCTTTTCGCCAAAAAATTATTGAGTTTATTTGTTTTAATAACGCTTATTTGTCCTTTAATCAAGCCTCCAGTGGCAGGGGCTTTTAGCTTTTTTGGTTTTGGTTCATCGGAAGAAGAAACTCTTCCTGTTAAAATAGAAACAAAGAAAAATAATGTAATAAAGCAAGATAAGATTATAGCCGTATTAGTGCAATCGGAATTAGTCCAAGATACAGTATTTGCAACTGCAATTGATCGTTATGCTAAAGATGGGGCTTTAGAAATTGGAGCTCGATCAATAGTTATTCCAATCCCAAAGGGTGCATCTGTAAAAGAAATTTATGAAGGTCTGGCGCATCTTTATTTTATGGGAGACGGGGATGATGGAAAATCTCAGTTAGTAGGAACAGTCCTAATTGGAGAAATTCCTATTCCAGTTGTAGAAAAAGCTTCACACCTTTGGCCTACAATCTTTCCATATACTGATTTTGAAGAAAGAGTTTATTTATGGGACAACGGAAAAGATCGTTTTGTTTTTCATGAGGGATCTAATATGGAGCCAGAAATATGGCATGGAGTTATAAGATCACAAAAAGATAACTTAAAATCACAATCTGATGAAATTCTTAAATTTTTAGACGAAAATCATAAAGTACATGCTGGTGAAACGACTTTTGAGGATAATTTGTTTTATGCGAATACTGCTAACCAAAAATCTCTTCCAGGTTTCTTAGAAGACAAATACAATAGATGGTTGAATTATGCTGAAGATATAACATATAAGCGTTTTAATAAACCATTGCTTGAATCTTTAGAGAAAAATGCGGATGAACAAAATACTACGGAAGTAATTACTGGAATTCCAGATTTACATACAAAAATAATTATCAGTCAGTTGGCAGATAATTATTGGGGTTCAAATAAGTTTCGTGATAAAGTTACTGTTAATAAAATAGCCAGAGCTGGGGATTGGGAAGATACATTTGATACAACTATGAAATTGCTTTCAAAAAAAGATTTAGAATCGTTTTCGCTTTTAAAAGAAGTAAATGATTTAATAGAAACAGTTATTATAAAACAAGTAGAAACAAATAACATAGCTGGAAATATTTCTGTTTCACATACAGTAGAGGTTATTGATCCTATAACATTAAGTACCGAAACTAAACCTATTTATGTTAATGGAGTTTTGGCGAGTAAGTTAACAGCTAAAGATTGTACTCTCTATAGAGGAATTGCCCCAGATGAAAATCATCCATATGCTCAAAAAGTTGAAGGAAATAGAACGTTGAATAAAGAAACTATAGATTCATGTGCGAGCCAATCTGACGCAGAATCAGAAAGATATGCAGATAAATATGAAGGTTGTTGTGCTAAAAACATGGAAGATAATGATGCTTCTCCAACCTATAGTTATTGTGACACCGGTTCAGAATGGCATTATGGGAGGATCGCGAGTGATAAATGGGATCATCAGGGGGCGGAATTACCAGTTTTTGATATAACTGGAACACAACTAGGAGAGGGACCAGATGGTGCTTTTGGGTGTAATGATCTTTTAGTAAATAACAATGAAAGCTCACTTGCAATACATAAATTTGATTCTCTTGTTCTTCATAGGGAACCGACTCAAGAAACTATTGAAAAACAACAAGAATCAGGTCTTTCTTATTCTTTACCAGTAGATGATCCTAGAGGATTTTCTTTTTATGATTATCAAAATAATTTTTATCGTATTGATTTTTTGAATATTTTTGATCTTCGGGGGAAAATTTCTTCAGCTGATCAGTTGCAAGAAAATATAAAAAAACAATTGGAAACGAAAGTCTCTGAGCTGAATAGAATAACAGAAGCTTCATCAGTAAAATCAGATAGATTATATAATCAATATAAGGAAATAAAGTGGCCTGGTAAACAATTTATATTACCACCCAACACGGTAGGGGGATGTGATTATTTAGTATTGCCGGAACAAATTGATAAATTTAATAAAAAAATTACTTGGACAGAATCTTGTTCTTATGGATCAGATACGGGGAACCAAGAAGTAACAACAGCACCTCGGCAAACAGAGGAAAATCAAATAATAAAATTATATGAATTTGGAGTACCTATCCCAGATTCTATTGTTGCAGGGATTTTAGGTGAAATTGATTTTGAAAGACTTTATAGCTCCTTTGATTGGTTAGGTCGTACATTGAATGAGAAAAATCAAATAGTTTTAGAATATGCTTTGGGTGAAGTTTCAGACTTTCCATCATTTCTTGATTATAATTTTAATGGATATGAATTAGCTCATTTGAGTACTGCTATTTCTGATGGTTCGACATTACCAGTTGGATTTAATCTCCTAACAAATGATTTTGATAAAGATTTTTTTGCTAAAAAAGCTCAAAATATTTTATCAAATATTGATTCAGATAAATATGAAAAAGATTTTTCTTCTGATGTGCTTGTTCAAAATCACAGAGTAAATCTTTTGAACAAATATATAACAAGTTCATTACCTAGAATATTTATATCAAAAGATGATTTAAAACCTATTCGTGTTACTTTCTCAATAAAAGATAAATATGGGAAAATTGATGAAAAAAATTATAAAACAGAAGTTGCTTTAAATTTTTCTTCATCGGAAGTTGATCAGTTTTTTGAAGTATTTCCTGCTAAAAGATTAAAAGTTACAGCAGGTAAAGCCAGTTTCTTTCTAAAACCTAAAAAACAAAGTTTTGGTGGAAAATTAACTGTTAAAGCTTATGTACCGAAGACGAAATTATCGACAGAGGAGATTCCTATAATGATTACGAGATATGATACACTCGTAAAAACATCAAAACATGATATGACAGTTAATGACTCAGAAGGATCTTTGTTGACTGTTTATGTTTATAATTCTGACGGAAAAATAACAAAAAACTTCGAAGGAAAATCTTTGAAATTTATTTCAGAGAATGGGACATTTCAAGGTGGTATTGATACAGCTCAAATACAAAATGGAAAAGCAGAAATACGATTTTTTCCTGGAAGAAAATCAGGGGTAGCAAATGTTACGGTTATTGATGAGGAACTTAAATTACCAGACTCTGAAATAAAAATAAATATACTTCCAGGGGAACCCAGATATATTAATTTTGAGAAAAATTCTAAGGTACTAATTGCTACATCTAATTATCAAGATGTGTTTGTTCAATTAACCGACAGATATAATAATAAAATTTCAAGAGCTAGTCATGAGTTGTCTTGGAAAATTGAAAAAGGAGAAATTGAAAAACAAGAAGAAAGAGATGGTAATCCGCGCGAAAAAGGAGTTCAGGAATGGATAAATATAGGTAAATCATCATTAGGAATTCGTCCAACAAATAAAAATCAGTCTAAGGTTAGATTAACAATTTCTTCTTCTATATTGCCTAAAAATACAGGTATAAGTAGAGAATTTACAGTTATACCTAACCCACAGTTAAATGTCATATCTACCAAAAAATCAATATCTGTAGGAAGTGAAAAACCAGTTAGAATAAAACTTAAAGCACAAACAGAAAAGGGAGAAGTTGTTGATTATGATTTTAAAGTTAATGTATCGGTGGTTCCTGCGGATTTTCCTCATTATGAAAATGAAGTAGTAATGGAGTCAGGGCGTGGAGATTTTGAATTTTATCCGGGGACGAAAGCTGGGAAATATACAGTTGTTTTTTCAGCGGAAGGATTTGAAAATCGTAGTGTTGATATAGAAGTTCTTCCTGGGCAGGGACGAAAGTTGCAAATGACCACTACAAAAAAAATATGGGATAAAGATGATTTGAAAATACCAGTAGATATATTGATGCTAGATGGTTTTGGGAATAGAGTTAATAGTAATGAAAAAATAAGTTTGAGTGTCAGCGAAATGACAGAGGGACTTTTATCTGTTCCTGCTTCTGAGCTTTTTCTTAGAAATGGAAAAGTAACAGTAGGACTTAAACCACAAGGGGAATCTGGAGACGCTCATCTTACCGTTGAAGGAAATAATGTGATAGGGGATAGTTTGAAACTATCAATTGAAGAATTATTATCAGTAGATGAAATATCTGAAAAGTTTGACCCAAAAGTTAAATTTATGATTTTATCAGGACCGGTTGGTGGAAATATTTTCTTAGAAAAAAATATTGGAACGGCGTTGCTTTTTGCAGGGAAAACACAAGCTGTTTCAACTATGGGAGCTGAGTACGAGGAATCTGCTTTGGGATATGGATTTGTAAGTCAAATAGGTGAATTATCAGCACTACTTAGTGCTAAATTTGTTTTTGAGCAAAATACACCAGAATTATTAATTATTTCGGATGACAAAGTCGTGGCAAAAGTTCGGATGATATATGCTAATGATCCTAAAATTTATTTAGGGAAAGTTAGTAATAGTTATGGGATTTATATTAATTCAAAGCAAAAGGGATTAAAACTGTCTGGTCATAATTTATTATTTGAAGACGAACGTTTACTTTCTTTTACAAAAAAAGGTGGAATAAATCTTATATCTGGAGGTGTAGTTTTGGAGATGGTTGAGAATTCTTTAACTAAATTGAATTTAAAGAAAGATAATGAAATATTGGGAACTATTACTTATAATCTTCCTCATGAAATTTTTGCCAAAGATGAATATTTTAAAGATGATTTTCAAGGACTGTGGTTGAAATCTGTAAATAATGATACTAACTTTAAATCTATTTTTACAGGAAATTCTACAGAAGGTGAAAAAGGATTTTCAATAATAAATAAATCGGAAACTTCTTCAATGGGAGAAAAATTAGGATCATCAAAGTCCTCGATTGAAGATACACAAATAGAGCCAGATAAAGTTTGGGAATCATTAAATTGGAATCCTGCGACACTTTTTGTTGGTGGAAATAGTATAGGAGTGTCTACACAAAGAGGTGGCAGTGATTTAGGTTTACTCTTAGGAGACCCAACTCTTTCACGTGAAAAATTCACTCCAATCAAAGATGATAAAACTATGGGAATATCTCTTTGGAAATCATCTGATGGAGATATAAAAGATAAAATTTTA
>CAZBBI010000033.1:0-7406 GCA_964490135.1 uncultured Candidatus Peribacteria bacterium | reverse complement strand
GGACAATATGTTTGGATAGAAGATGGAAAAATTATTGTTGGAGAAAAAGCTCCAGTAATAATTGAGCCAAAAAAAGAAGACGATACAACACAAAATACTTCTGTTCCTGATTCTGTACCAGATTCAGGGGATAAGGTAGAAGAAATAGATACTAATGAGGCTTCTCGCGATGTAAATCTATCTAAAGCGGCACAGATGACTGCTTTCTATGATGAAGGAGAGTCTTTCTTTCAAGAAGGAAGGTATAATAAGGCTATTAAGGCCTATCAAAAGATAATTAGGGTTCAAGGTAAACAGGCACCAAAGGCATTACTCCGTCAAGGGGAAGCTTTTGAGAAGTTAGGTGACTATGAAACAGCAAAAATTATTTACAAAAAATTAACTAGAAGTTTCTCAGGTACTAATGAGGCTGAGGAAGCTCAAAAAAAGTTAGAACCTGCTCAAGTAGAAGTAAAAACGGAAGTATCTAGTGAATTACCAGCTGAAGCTGAAAACTTAACAAAACTTAAAAATGAATATAATACTCTTAGAAAAAAGCAGAGGGACTCAGTCAACATATTTAAAAATCTAGAAGGAGGGCTTAAGGATTTGCAAGATATAGAAGGTTATGATCAAGAAATTTTAATAGAGTGGAATAAGAGTTTCTCTAACAAGACTGAGTATGAAAAATATATTCCTAAATTGAAAAAAGAAATTAGTGTTCTTCAGGAAGGGATTAAGCTATTGGAAGAAAAACAAGCAGAAAAGAAAGAAGATAAAAAAGCAATACCCACAATTGATGAATTTAGAGCTCAAATAGAAGAAATTATTAAAAAAATTGATACAAACGGAACTAATGCATTTGGGATAAAAGACAATTTATCTGGTCCGATTTTTAGAATTTTAGGTGGGACGGATGACTATGGAAAGACACAAAAAGAGTTTAGAAAAGGAAAGGAAGAAGGGATAAAAGAATCTTGGATAGAAAATGCTATAATTCAAGCAGGAAGAGAAAAAGATCCAAAAAAATATTTAGATGACTTAGCTAAAGATTTTGAGAAAAAACTTAAAGATAAAGAAGGGGATGGTTTTGGCTGGGTATTAGGTGATGATTTTGTGTCACAGAAGGAGGCAGAAGCATTGAATGAGGAGATGCTCTCTGAGGTTGGAGCAGAAAAAAATATCTTTAAAAATAAAGAAGAGCTTTCTCTACAGGCAGCACATAAAACAGACTTAGGAAATCCTGAAAAATTTCAGATGGTAAAAGCACATGAAGGTGAGATAAAACCAGCTCAAAAATTACCAGAAACAAAAATCCCACATGTTTCAAAGGGATGGGAGGTAAATCAAACATTTGCCAAACCTAAGGATAATACTGAAGAAATAAGTTTTGATAATCAAGACTTAGCACAAAGAATCAAAGAATCACTTATGACTACGGCAAATTATACAGTAAATTGGGATAAAAATACTTTTTTTATTCGAGAGGGGAAAATTAAAATTAATCAGAAAATTAATAATGCATGGATGGATTTAGTTTCAAATGAAGCAGACTTGTCATTAGAAGGGGATGAGAATATTGATGAAGTTCTTATATATTTAAATGATAACAAAGCGGAGATAAAAGGTGAGTTTGAAAGTTTAAGTACTACAGAAAAAAAAGAAATACCAGTAGAAGTTAAAATAGTAGAAACTCTGCAAAATAAGTTAGAAGAAATTAAGATCAAAGGATATGATCTTTCTGTAGAAGGAAAGGACGTTGTTATCAATAAAAGCGGTGAAGACAATGTTTTTGCTAAAGGTGAATTTTTATCTAGTAATAAGGAAGATCTTGAAAAACGAATAAGAATGGTTATAAAAGCTGTTGAAGATGGGGTAACTCAAGTAGAAGTAAATAACCCGGAAGAAGATCTTGCTAGCTTAAGAGCCATTCTAAAAGAGAATAATGAAATAGACGGAACGACTTTTTCTATTAATAAGGAGGGAGTGCTTCTTGCTACAAGTAAGGCCTATAAACATGGTGGATATATACTTCGCCAAGTTAAATTCCCAGAGCTATATAAAGTTAAAAGTCTTTCAGAGCTTAAAAAAGCAGTAAAGGAAATTACTAAAGTACTTGAGAAAAACTTTGAGGCAGAAGGTATTGTTGATAAAAAGGATGTTTATAGCGAAACAAGTACCCTTACTGAAAAACCAAACTATGAAGACTTAAATAAACCAAACACTGATTTTAACGGAGAAGATATAAGTAATCTAGATTTATCTAAACTTTCAGATGCAAAGTTGGAGGGAGCTTTTGTGTCTCATAAACAATTATCATCAAAAGGTTTTTCAGTGAAATATAAAACAAAAACAGAGAAGGAAGAAACGGGTTTATTTGAAGTAGTAAGGAGAAATCCTAATTAGATTATTATACAGCAGGAATCTAATTAGCCATAATTTAAAAAAATAGCATGAAACAACCTAAATACCCAAATTCTATAAATAAATCAGATATACTTAGTATTCTTGATGAAACTCAGGAGGGATTAGAGTGTAGAGTTAAAGAAAATCTTGCGGGTCAAGGTGTCGATGAACTGTTGATTAATAAGTTTTGGCAAGAAATTAAAAGTAAAGAGGCGGTTGCCTGTATGATGCAAGGGAGGAAGAAGTTTTTTAAGCTTAATGAAAGAGTAGTTAAAAGTATTTTAAAAAGAAATAAAAAATGGAAACGTTTGCTTGGACATCTTTTATTGGCCGGTACTGTTGGGGTAGTAGGTGTTATTAAAGAAGGTGGAGGTAAAGAAGATTTTTCATCAGTAGTTAAGGATGTAACTGATGCATCTGCGCAGGTTCGTGCGATTGTGGATAATAATGATAACCAAGAAGAAAAAGATTATAGATCAGAACTAAATGATTTTGTGGAAGAAATTGACAGTGGTTTGGCAAGGTTAAATGGATTTACAATAAATCATGATAACACTTTGACTAAAGATTTAGGATATCTTTTGGATATAGGTGTCCCAAGAAGCTCTGATACAAAAAATCAAGAATTATATACAAAAATAAAATATCATCTAAATAACCATACAGATGAAAATATAAAACTAGTTTATTCAACCTTAGAATCAGATGGAACGCAGAGAGGAATTGATGATATATCTGAAGAATTTATTGATTCTCTATTTAAGCAGAATCGAGAAATTTCAAAATCTATTTTAGTTGATATAGAATCATTAAAAGATGTTTCTCAAATGAAAAGAAATGCAGTTTTAAAAAATATTTTAAAAAATACTAAAAAACTACAAGAAATAGGAATTGCAGTAGAAAAGGGGATAGAGGCAAGTTTAATTGGGCATAGGGATTTAGTGAATAATCCATTACTTAAGGAGCTTCCTGTAGATGCACCAACCCTTGATTTATCTAAGCAAATTGCTTCATTGGAAAAATCAATTAGTGGAAATGAAATAATTGATCTAGTTACATTGAATCAGATAGTATTGGGGAGTTTCTTAGCCTCACTCTCATTACTTTTTTCCATTCTTTTTGAATTTTTAAGAAAAAGAAGCTTAGTAAAGCCTAGTATCAAAGAAGACGAAGTAATTTTGATAGAAACAATAAACACGGTAAGTAAAGGAATAAAAGCAGTTAAAAAAGAAATAAAAAAAGGTGAACAAGTTATATTCTTAGGGATGGATGAAGGAAGTTGGGATCCATCAGACGCTGTAAATCCTAGAATATTAAGAGCAGTAGGTAAGAAGTACGGGGAAGCGCCTGATGAATTTATTGAAATAGAGGGTGAAGAAAGGTGGGAAATGCTAAAGTTTCCAGATGATGGGATAGATGAAAAACCTCCCGAAGAAGATGGATTTGGTGTTATTGATATTGATTTAGATGATTTTGAAGAAGAGCCTACAGATGATGTAGGTTTGGAAAATGTGACATTTGATGATTTTGTGGAGGTGGAAGAAGGAGAATCTTTATTTTCCTCGGAAGAACTTATGGAGATAGAGAAAGACGTAGATAATCAAGAAGAATTAGAGGAAAATGGTCTGGATGTTATTGATCTTGATTTAGATGATGGTGATTATTCTGTTGAACAAGGTCCTTTGTCTGATGAGGAGATTTTTGAAGGGTATGCGGAGGTAGAGGATAATAGCAAAGAAGAAGTCGTAGAATTACCCACTATACCTATTTTAGGAAAAGATTTAGAAAAAATTATTAATTCTTTTTGTAAAAAAGGGGCAGAAGAATTAGGAGGATTGATGGGAGTTACTCTTAAGTTTGAAAATCCAACAATAAAAACTACAACTAAAGAAAAACTTGAAGGAAACCAAATACTCTCAAATATTAAAATAGAAGGTGAACAGGGAACAGAACGGGGATATATTATAACTGATATAAAATTAGCAATAGCCTTAGGTGGAACACTTATTATGTTGCCAGAGAATGAGCTTGAAGAGGCAGTTTCAGGAGAATGTTATATGGAGGAAATAGATGATTCTTATGGAGAACTTGTTAATATTATGGCAGGTAGTCTTCGTGAAGTTCTTAATGAATATGATGAAAATATTAGAGTTACACGAAAAGGTGCTAGTAGTGTTATAGATGACGGTAATTCTAATGAAATTAATGATCAAGAATATTTTATACTTACGGTAGACGTTTCTATAAATGATGATAAATGTTTCAAAAAAGGTGACTCTAGTAAAATTAGATTATTGCTTCCGGTTAAGATGACAGAAAAAGAGTCTACGAAGTATGTATCTAAAAAAGTTGTTTTAGACGATCAAGGAAAAAAAGTTGAACCCCCAAAAAAAGAATCTACACCAACAGTAGGACCACCAAAAGTCAAAGAAGAGGAAGCTCCATCTATTCAAGGAGTTGAAACAGAGCCTGAAACGGAAATTGAACCAAATCCAGAAAAGCTAGTTGAAGTTACTAGAAAAAAAACATTTGAGCCTTTTGAAATATTGAACTCATTGAGAGATTTTTTATCTGGGAAAAACAAAGTAATTAGAATGAAAGAACCTGGTCATGAAGCAGCAAGAGTGGCTGTTTTTCAAAAACATCCCAAATTAAAAGGATTACTAGATCAATATAAAGAAAATACAAAGAGAAAGGATAAGAAAGGAATAAATGAGGAAATTCAACAATTTGTTGGAGAATATATTGATGTTACAACACCAAATACACCTACAGGATCAACAAATCGTATAACAATAGAATCTATAAATCCTAAAAGTGGAATAATTAAGATAAAATCAGGTATTGTCCAAAAAAAAGCGATTGAAATTTAATCTTCAATTGATTCTATAACTTCAGGAAGTTCTAATTTAATTTTTTCAATTAGTTCTTTCCTTTCTTTCCTTCCATTGATTAGGAGAAACTCACCTTTTTCGCTTTGGAGAATGAGACGGTTGGGATTTAACTCTATATATCCAGTAATCATAATAATCGTATCTGGATTAAATATTCTAGGTATGTCTCCGTTTCCGAGAAAAACATTAACGTTTTTTTCTGGATGATTTCCAATACAAATTATATCAGATGGTAAAAGTTTTTTAGGGGCATCTATTTCGTGGTCAGGCGAGGCTATTTGTAATTTTTTATTAATTTCGAATCCCTCTAATAATGAGGATTTTACGTTTTTAGATGATTTAACAGCACTATCTATATTCTCATCACATCTAGCCAAGCAATCAAAAATGTCAGTAAGAGAAAATTCAACTACTCTTGCAATAGCAATTTCTCCATTTATTTGTTTTTGATTCGTTAATTTATCTAATTTCTCACTTAAATTATCAAGCTTCTTCAGAATTTTAGGAAGAATTTCGTCTTGGACATTTGCCATTATCATCAAATACTCATCACTTAGGCTGTTATATTGTTTATGAGGCGTTGTAGATGGTGTTTTATAAGGTTGTTCTACTTCGAGATTTGGATTCAGACTTTTTATCTTATTCAAAAGAGTTAGTCTTATGGTTTTTTTTATGGGTTCTTTTTTATTTAGAATCTCATTATTTGGTTCACATTCTTTTCCGCTTAGACAGATAGCATCTTTTCTGGCTTCGGCTAAAGCGATTCTAGCTTTAGCAACTTCGTTTAGGATAACATCTTTTATTTGTAATTCTTCACCATCTGTTACTGTAAAAGTTATATCAATACTTTGTCTGGCTCCTTTTTCGAAGCCATATTGTTCAGATAATTTAGCAGCTTTACTCGTACACTCAGTTACTATTCTTGTTTGTTCTAGTATATGATTTATAGTGTTTTTTAATTCAGCTAGTACGTGATCTCGATCAATTGTACTACCATTTAGGGTCTCGTCAGCTTTACTCTCGATTCTTTTAATTGTCTCAGCAGGATCGATAACTTCGGGAATAACAGGAGTTAAAATAGAGGGAGTATTGTTTGCTGCTTTATTCATTATTTTCTAAGTTTTATGAAAATTTTGTTATAGATACTTAATAAAACTAAACTAACAGATTGTCAAATCTTTTTGCTAAAAAAACAGGTTTTCTTGAATTATCAAATTGGTGGTTTTATTGTCAATTACTATTTTTCACAAAAAAACTAAAAAAAATAAGACTGAGAAGAGAATTTGTTTAATAAAATATTTAAAACAAACTTGCCTGCAATCCGCTTGGACTACTTTCTTGTTCTTGAGTATCTTTGTTGTTCAGCTTATGCACTCTTTTGTGCAAGCTTCCGAAGTTTACTTTATTAAAAAAGTTATGAAAATTATCAGGTTCTAGTTCAAAGTGGTTGTCTTCATTTAAAGAAAATTCAACAGGAACATTGGTGTGGATTTCTGCTAAAATTTTACAATGATGAGCATAGTCTCTGTCATTCTCAAGTTTTTCACGAACTTTTGGTTTTAGTTTATCCAGGTTTTTATAGATATTTTCAAAAGTTTTATATTCGGTAAGTAGATTTACACATGTTTTGGGCCCGATCCCTCCGACACCTTTGTAATTGTCAGAGCTATCACCGCAAACGGCTTTGTAATCAATGATTTGTTCGGGATAAATTCCCATTTTTTCAAAAGTTAAAGCCCGATCGTACATAAGTGGCTGTGCACCATTGAATTTAGCCAAATGAATTTTGTCAGAAATTAATTGTAAGAAATCTAAATCACCACTTAGTATGAAACTTTCAATATCTTTTTTTTCAGCTTTCTTGACCAAAGTTCCAATAATATCATCGGCTTCAAATCCAGGTTTTATTAAAGTTGAAATTCCAAAGCTTTTGATCATTTCCATAACTAGTGGAATTTGTTCGATAAATTCATCAGGAGCTTTGCTTCGTTGTGCTTTATAGTTTTTGTCCATTTTATGACGGAAAGTTTTTTCTCGTGCGTCAAAAGCAACAACTAAAAATTCTGGATCAAATTTTTCTAAAGCTTGTAAAATTGTAGTTGCACATCCAAATACTGCTCCAATGGG
>CAZBBI010000032.1:0-7477 GCA_964490135.1 uncultured Candidatus Peribacteria bacterium | reverse complement strand
TTTCTGGGTATAAATAATTGAAAGCAGGGCAGTGATTTGATCTTGATTCATAAATACAATCGCATGGCACAGGCTCTCTTTCTTTAGACAAGAGCCTTTTCATGTCATCAATCATTAGAAGAATCTCTGATTCCAATTCTTTTGCTTCCTCTGTAATATCCGCAACTTGCAACAGTTCTACTGGGCTAATTTTCCCATGCTTCACAAAGTCCTTATTGAGTTCAATAAGATTTACCTTTCCGACACTAAAACCTGCTTTTTCTAAAACAATACGTTGAAATGCGGCATCATAAAGGTGTTCATTCTTCTTTTTCTCCTTCATTGTTGAGCCTTTCACCTCATTTATAATCCAATATTGGTTTTCCTTATCCCATTCCAAAACATCTACCATCACATATAGTCCTTCAGTTTCAAAAGTAGCTTGGAAAACAACCCTTTTCCCTTCATCGAGAAACTGTTTTGTATCTACTACAGCCTGCGATTGTCTGCTTTCTACTAAAACACCACTCGGGAAGAGCTTTCTTGCCCATCTCTCAACCTCCTGTCCGTTTTTGACTAATTCTTTATCAAACTCATTGAGTTCCATATTTGTTAGAACTTCAGGCTTTTTCTTCCAAAACCAAAAATACGCTGGGCATTGCAGGTATTTTAGGAAATCAGATTTTGTGATTGTGTTGTGCATAAATTATGAATTCGTAATTGATTTTTCCAAGATATCAAAATGTTCAGGGAACACTTTTTTCATCATTTCCAATAAGTATGAAACATTTTTTTGGGTTTCTGGTACTAGAGAAGGATCAAAACCGCTTCCTGTAATATGGGATTGGTCATTTGTAAATTTATAAATCGCAGTTTTCTTGTCTTCATCAAAATCTAATTTTTCAAGTTTATTAAATGAACTCTCCCCATTTGGAACTCTGAACATTAAAAATGTTTCTAAAACTTTTCGAGCAATATTTGGAATATGATAAACCGAAGCAATACTTCCATCTGTCTTAAATCCTAATAAAACCTTACACAGATAATGGTATTCGCTTTCATGATTTTTTAATTCCCGATCAAGATCAGATATATAAGCACTACGATCATCTCCAACTAAATATTGATTTTTTATCATATAATATCCCTTTTTTCCGACACTATTTTTTACGTTTTTCAGCCAATTTAATAACAATCTTAGAAAATCAAAGCTATGAGTGAAAAGAAAAACCTGTTTTGCACCCTTTACAGAATTCTTTAAAAAAGCAAAGGCTTGAAAAAGCGAATTTGAATCTAAACTTGAAATTGGATCATCAATAATAACGATGCCTTCCGATAAGTTGAAATCTTGATCCTTTAAATGAACAACAAAATACACAAAAGCAACTGCTGTTTTTTCACCTTCACTAAGATTTTTTGCAATATTCCCTTTTCTTTTTATTCTATATCCTCCCTCTGGTGCTACCTCAAATATAATTTCATCTCTTCCTAAAAAAGTTTTTAATTTCTCATTCAACGTATTACATGCCTTATGCTCAGAGGATATTTTGTTTTTATTATCACTTATTCTAGTTATAAGATCGCCAATTCCTATTTTTTCAGAGTCACTCGGGTCACCATTCGTTAGAATTTGAATCTCAGCGGTATATCCTTCAATTTCTCTATCAACAGTAGCTACACCTTCAACTATCTCACTAAGGTAGTGTTTCTCTAAAGCATTTTGAGCATTTTCTTTTTCTAATTTGAAGTTTCTACTTTTTTTATTGTGTAGCTCTATTTGATCATTCACTTCTGTTAGTTTTGCCTCAAAAGGCTCAGTATCCAGAGTTATATTTAGCTCAATGCTTTCAGTTGTTTTACCCTTCTTGTTCTTAAGATATTTTACCAATGAATCAACTGAGTTTACCAAATTCTCTTTTTCTGAACTAAATTCATCAACCCTGCCTTGATATTCATTTCGAAGCTCATCATACAAATTTGCCTTATCTTTTGTAGCCAGTTCAGTGATTTTATCTGCAATCTCATTTAATGCTACAGTTGTTGTATCAATACTTTTTTTAAGAGTGCGATCAGCTTCATTAAAGTGATTTGCCAATTCTTGAATACGATAATCTGGAAGTATTTGACCACAAAATTCGCATTCTTTTGAGTCGTGCTTTTCATGCAAAGAAATTCCTGTTTCTACCCAAGAAGAAATATCGCTATTGTCTTTCAGGTGTTCAATAACAGCCGACTCTACCGTTTGAGAGCATAAATCTTTACACTTAGAAAAAAGATTGGTCAAAAAATCAGTAATTGAAATTTCTTCACCTTCTTCGTAGGTAACAGGAATAGTAATTTTTGACAAAGCCTCCTTTTCTTCTTGTTTCAGAGTAACACGAAAAGCACTTTTTTCTTCTACTGATAAAATCTTGTTTTCTGTCAGTGACTGAAAACTGGATTCAGCATTGTTTTTTCGATAGTTTCTTATAGAAGAACCACTAGTATTTTCTCCGATAATTTTTGCAACATCTGTAAATTTTTTTCCTCTTTCTGTTATTTTTTTATTTTTTTCTTCTGCTGCGGTCTTTTTTTTAGCTTTCAATTGGGTAAGTATGTTTCCATCTTTTTCAATTTGCTCAGCAATAGCCTTATTTTCTTCTCCTAGGATGAAAATCGGTTTTGCCGTCCCTTGAAGTAATTCAACATTATTCTTTACATAATCTTGATTGAAAACCTTAATTTTCCTATTGAAGGCAGTTCCATTTTTAAAAATTCCAGTTTCAGCATCAATTTCATACTCTAAATCAGTAAATTCGGTAGATTGACCTTGTTCAAGACAAGAGAATAGCTTTGATAGGGTCGTTTTTCCTGTTCCATTCCAGCCATAAAAAAGATTATACCTCTCAAATTCAGTCAAATCTCTATCCCATTGATAGTTTGAAAAGACCCCGAGATTTTTAATCTTTTTTATTTTTTTAATCATAACTCGAAAATGTGAATATTTTATTCATTAATAACTTATTAAATATATATTTTAAATTATGTTACCGCCTTTTCTAAAACTGATAAATCTTGGCTATTAAGGTCTATTAAGTTTTTAACAAGATAAGCACTCCAAACGACCCCCTTCTTTTTTTTAATAAAAGACAAATCTGGAATAAGGGGAACAAAATCTGCTTTTTTTGAATCCGTCACCTTTACCCCAATTCTTCTAACACATAATTCATCTAAATCCTCGTAGAGCTTTTTGTCATCCAAAAACATTTCTTTATTAACGGTAGCATATCCATCAACGACCTTTTCTTTGGTTATATAGAAGAAAATACGATCTCCCTTTTGCATTTTTGCGAACTCGTTATTTAAAGTGTTCGTACGATCATGAAAACCTATTAGCCCTTTTACTTTTGCAATATCTCGTGTCGTTCGAGAGCAAACAAATAAGTAATTGTTCATATTAATGTGTTAAAAAAGTAAGAAATATTAATCTACTAGCAGAGCTGGGTTGATTTTAAACTGCAACATATTGGCTGTAGGTCTACCATTATCGCCACCTTTTCTCTGGATAGTAATTTTCCCAATTTTAAAACTACCCCTAGGTGTAATAGCAACATCACCATCATAAAAATTTAAAACATAGTTCATGGGCTTTAATGCCCATCTTGTTTCTTCGTCACCATTTTTTATAATAACTAACATCCATTCTGCACTGAACTTTCCTCGTCCTTTAAGAATATCAGCAAGAATTAATGTTTTATTCTTTCTCAAAAAATTAAGCAATTTTTCCTGATCTTCTTCTGAAAATTCATCAACAAACATTCTTCTTGGATCTCTAGGATCAATTATATATGGAGGCAGCTCTCCAGTAAAATGTTTTAAAAGCTTAACTATGTCATCTTTTATATCCCACATTTCCACATACTTTTTTACCCATCTTTTATCAATTTGATTAAAACCCTGAGGATTTGAAACAAGTTTTACTTGTAAATTTTGGCAATCAATCTCTTCTTTTAATTTAATGGTGATCTGAATTTGCACTTGTACATCAGCCTTATAACTACCTTTTATTTTTAAGGCTTTTACAAATTCAATTTCTTTTATGGAATATCCCATGGCTTTCAACCACTGTTGAGCAAGATTATCCTTTCTCCAATTGTTAAATCTATTAACAACGTCTTCTTCATTACGAAAACCACCCTTAGCAGTTTCAGAGCCGAGTTTAATTTTATCTTTAATATCCATAGGTTGGTTCAGTTAATGTATTAAAATTTGATTGAATAGTCTTTTTTGGTCTTGGTCTAGGACATGTTCTATTTGCACAAAATGGAAACTGTTCAATCATTTCATCTGCAATTTCTTCAATTACCTTTACTGTAAAAGCATTTCCTGCCTGAGAAAGTAAATCAGTTTGACTAACAGACTTAGCCCTTTCCGCTTGAGCAATATCAAACCCTTGCAGCAATAAACTTTCCTTTCCTGAAAGTCGTCTTAATTTCCCATTTTTTACATAAAGTATTCCATGTCTTCCAGTTCTTAATGTCGGACACTCATTTCTATATAGTCTTAGATCACTTTGTCTCATATCGAGAATTAGATAATCCTCCTTTAGAAGTTCCTCTAAATCATGCGTTCCATTATTATATTTATTATTTAAATATTTCATAAATGTTTGCCACGGTCTAATGTTCTCATCAAATATACAAGAAGGGTCATTATCAATTAAATATTCACTCATGTTTTTTTCTCCATCAATTGGCATGGGAAATGAAAATTCAAAATTATCATCTACTAAGTCCTCTCTGACACCAATGAAATATACTCTTTCTCTAATTTGAGGGATTCCATAATCAGAGGATTTTAAAACTTTCCATTCAACTTTATAGCCTGTTTCACGTAGTAATTTTAAAACTTCTTTAAGAGTTCTCCCTTTATCGTGATTAACTAGACCTTTTACGTTTTCTAATAAAAAATACTTGGTTCTTTTTTCTTTCAGTATCTTTGCCAAACTAAATATAATTTGACCCCTTTCATCTTCCATCCCTTTTCTTTGACCAACTATTGAGAAGCTTTGACAAGGAAACCCTCCAATCATTACATCAAAATTTGGTATTTCATTTGTGTTAATTTTTGTTAAATCACCCCAGTTTTTTAATTGATCTTTATCAGTTTGATGAATTTTTCTATATGTAATCTCAGACTTTGGATTAATTTCAGAAAATCCAACACACTGTCCCCCTAATCTTGTTAAGGCTGTGTGACCTGCTCCAATGCCTGCACAAAAGTCGAAAAATGTAAAACTTGAGCTACTCATATTTTGTAGGGTTTGAGAATTTAATTCATAAACAGCTTATACTTTTTGACTCTCTTTGTGAAGTCAATTTGCGCTATATCAAGCGCTTAACTAAAAAAACGCCATTGACCGCTAGGTACTGGGGAATAACCAAAATTTTACATTATTTTGGATAGTAAATATTGATCTTATGATTTTTTTTATTTAAACTTAAAACAACTTTCATCGAGAGTGCGGTAAGAGACTTAGCTCTATGATCCGCCAGCAACCTACAAAAAGGCAAGGTGCTAAAACTAAGATTGATGACTCATATTTTCGTCAAAGAACTCGATGGAGGTTAAGAAATAACCTTTTATTTTTTAATCTCCTCAAAAATGACTAAAAAGGATTACTCTTCGGAGTTGCCTACAAAAAAGTGGGCAAAATGGGCTGCCAAGGTAACTGGTAAACCCGAATCAGAATGGTGGCTTCAGGGCATGTTTTACCTCACAGAGGTGGAAAGTGTTGATTTTGAAGAAGCCAAAAAAATCATGTCTGAAAATTGGGATAAATAATTTTTACTTTTTAACTTTCAAATTATGGATTACCAACATTATGCTGATCAACTCGCAAAACTTTCAGATGATAAGTTAATTATTCGTTTTAATGATGATGTCGGACACAGTGGCTGGGTAAGTGCACGAGCAAATTTCTTAGCCGCTATGAGACAGGAATTATTGAAGCGTTTTGATTGCTCAAATGTAATCAAAGGCGGTGGTATGTCGATGAAGTACAAAATCAGGTTTAAAAATGAAAAGCTTTTTCAAATGATTTAATTACTCGATATACGGCAAAAAACTATGCTTACAATTAGGGTGTATCGGCAAGTCTGGTGCTTTGCCGTGTTTTCTATCATCACCAGTTAAACTGAACACCTTCCCCTCATACGGCTGGCAAATCGGACAACTCGAGGCGTGGTGTGACATTTCAACAAGTGTTACACCATTTTCAAGGAGGCGATTCACTAAACCTGCATTATTTGCCTTGATGAGGTGTGTTCGCACGAGCATTTCAGCGTAGCGGTCAATCTTCCAACGTTTCCCTCCACGGTCAATCAACGCAGTAAATCCTCGTTTTTCTACCAGTTTTTTAACTTCTCGTTTGATCTTGTACACGCTTTCTCCTTTAATCGCACCAACTACAATACGCTCATTAATCCTCATCTTGACCATTTCACTGATGAACTCACGACCTGCTCGTTTTACTCCCTCGATACCATTGGCAAAATCAAGATAGGCTTCTTCTACAAGTGTTTCGATAGCTTCTTTGTGGATCTGCCCGAACTCTGTCTGAGTGAGTACAAGTTCCTTTGCTTTACTTTCGCTGATCGCTCGAAAACTCCCTGCCTTGTACTGCTTTGGCACTTCATGCTCTAACCAAATGCGAGTCTCTCTTTCCAGATTCTTTGTAATTTCTTCAATGTCGATCAGCACTATTTTTCTAATGTAAACAGTAGGCTTTCTTGGATCGGCACGAGTAATGGTTTGATTGAGTTCCTTTGCTGCTCGTCGATAGGCTTTCATGAGCCTTGGAGCTGGCGGTGGTGCTACTACTGGCATAATTTAAAAGATTAAAAAAGCAAAACGACAGGTCACAATGACCGTGAATAGAGAGAAAAGTAGAACAAGGAGCAGGATCAGGAAGAGCTTGGCATACCGCCACAGGTTTTGGTCAATATTCTCGAGCCTTTTCTCTAGCACTTCCTCAGAGGAGAGGTGCTTTTTGTAGGGATTGGGATGGGTGTTGTAACTGTTCATAATTCATGGGGTTAAAGTTCAATATTGGGCGTTTGACTTTCTTCAACAAGCTGGCTTTTGATTCGTTCCAGTTCCTGAACAAGAGCCTCTCCGTCGAGGTCTTTAAGTTCACGAATTGCGGTCTCAATACTTTCAATGCCGCTTTCTACAAGGATTTGATGGGTCTGTGCTTCGGTGAGCATGTCACGTGGTAGCCCGTAGTCCCACACAAACTTGATTTCCACATTGTCGGGGAGCTTCTTCGTTCCCTCAAAAAATAAAGCTGTTTTGAGAACGTCGACCAACTTGGCTTCATAACTTCTTTGCTTTCGTTTGATCTTTTTGAGGAATGCCGCCATACGGATCTTGACCGTCTCCACCTTCTCCGCACCGCCTTGGTCATCTAGTCCAAAGAAAGAAGTCGGTGTCTGTGTGACCGTGCAGATTTGTCTCA
>CAZBBI010000031.1:0-7499 GCA_964490135.1 uncultured Candidatus Peribacteria bacterium | reverse complement strand
CTTCGGATATAAACGAAGATGGTAATTTAGATTTGGTTTTGCAGGTAAATAATCAAATTTTGGGACTTTATCAAACAGCAGACAAAGTGGGTGATTTTACGGAAGAAATAATTCTTTCCGAAGCTAGTGACGGAATAAAATCCATGGGAAGTCTTAGCAGTAATACAGGTAATGTAACATCAAAAAATGGAGTAGCTGGATTTGTTCAGATAAATTCTAATGGAGATTTTATTTTGCATGAAAACCAAGATGGTTCAATAACGAAAAAGAAATTACCGTTTGGTCAAAAGTTTGAAAAAATAGAAACAGCAAATCTTAATGGTGATCAATATACTGATGTTGTTGGAATAGATAAAAACCAAAAACTTTGGAGAATATTTGGTGAAAAAGATGGGTTTGGTAAACCAAAATTATTAGAAGATTTGTCTCCGGAATTTAATACGGTAGACGAAACAGATACAGATTTAAATGCAGAATATTTATCTCAGATAGAAATTAATTATACTACGAGTCAGAAAGAAAAAGAGCTTAAGACTCTATCTGAGTCAGTTTTTTCTTCTAATTTAAAAATCAAATCTGATGGTGAAAAATTAAAAATAGGAGATAAGTTATTTGGAAGTTTAAGTATCACAACTCCTGTAGGTTTGGAGAAGTTTTCGGTAACGATACCAGCTTATAAAAATATAGAATTTGAAATATCTAGTCTTAAATGTACTGCTTGTCCTACAGTTCCTTCTGCGGGGAAAGATCAACAAACAGGAGGTATTATTGTAGGTGGGTTGGTATTGGATGCAGAGTCAAAACTTACACTTACTTGGCAATTTAAAGTTAAATCGATATCAACTGCAGAATTTTTTGTGGGAGATTTTGAGAATGGAAAAGATGATCTTGATGATATTTCAGTGCCTTGGAATTTCGGAGGAAGGGTGGGAACTTTGGAGTTTTTGTCTTCTAAACAACAAACTAGAAATAAGAAGCAGTTAGTGGCTAGTTTAACTGAGGTGGGTGGGGTTTTGTCTACAATAAAAATGGGAAAACTGTCATCAAACTCATCTCGTTTGTTTGCACAAAATTCATTACCAACTCTTACACCAGAGGATCCTGTTGATATTTTACCCTCCTCCAGTATCGATCAATTAAAAGAAACAGGAGAAGATCAAATAGAAAATATTTTGACTAAGAATACTTCTTACCCATCTTTGTCTTCATTGTTTGATAATATGAGTACTAGCTTGACAGAACCTTCTGATGATTTTATGTCTATGGCTGCTGGATCAGATATGGATCAAGAGATGTCTATAAAAGTTGAAAATGATACAATGTTGATTCCTTCTCCAGGACAGATGTCTATGGGAAAGCCAATAATAAATAATCCTCTTACATATCGTTTTTATATTGTTCCTACAACAACTGGTAAAATTGGGATTGCCACTTGTTTGGATAAAAAAATAGATCATATGAAATCTCCATCATGGGCACCGTATACTCCAGGAGCAATGCCTAACTGTCGAGTAATCATTATGGGAGGTTCTTATGGTAGTGGGACTGGAACGACTACTTCTATAAAAACAACCTCGAATGGTTCATTTTCACTTACTCAAGAATATTCAGAAAATAAAAATCTTTTTGGGGTTGATATTGTTACTCAATGGTTAAAAGATCAATGGAGGGAATTGACATATAATTTTCATAGAGTTCTCCCCAGAGTTTCTTTTCATCCACCAGATTTAACTAAGTCACCTTCAAATGATGACTTCAATACTGATATAAATAAATATGATCAATTACAGCAAGAATTACTAAAATCTAAATTTATTAATATTCAAAAAATTCCTTTGATTATTTCTATACCAGATTTGGATAGATTATCAGATACAATCTCAGTAGATGTAAGCGTTGATGCAGATTTATCAGCAATTGATAATGATAGAGATAGGGATGAAGTAGAAAGACAAATAGCTGAATATGAAGAAGAACAGAAGAAACAATTAGAGGAGCAATTGAAAGCGAAAGTTGAAGAATTTGTAAAAGATTATGATGAACTAAAAGAAGAACTTTTATTATTAAGAGAAAAAAATATAGAACTTCTTGAAGAAGCTCTTACTTTGTCTGATGATTTGACTCATTATTTTGAATCATGGATATCAAAAAATAATGAAATAATAGATGAATGGAAGCTATCTGCAATTGCGCTAGGAGAACTTAGTCAAAGTTTAAAACAGATTACAATTGATTTCTTTTTAGAGTTTCAACAAAAATATACTACAGCTGCTATAGACAGAGGGACTTGGTTACCTTGGTTGTATACAACGTTATCACAGACTACCTATTTACCAGTTGCGAAACTTACGCCAGATCCAGATATTACATTAAATACTGCAGAAGTTGTTTTTGGTGCAGATGTTAAAATTGCAGATGTAGAGTTAAAAAAAATAGATGTAGACCTTCATGAATTAGTAGATCTTTCCATAGATATTGATTTAGCTGATTCAGCGATACAATCTTCACCTAGTGGTGTTAATATAAATTTCCCACAAGCTAATTTACCAAATATAAATTTTCCGGAATTACCAAAGATTATTATTCCAGAGACAGATGTATTTGCTGGACTGTTTAAGGATTTAGATAAGAAGTTAAAAATATTACCATCTTCTCCTGATATTCCACCAAAAACGTCAACAGGTAAAGATATAGTATCATTTATAACTGATACTATGATTAATCCCCATAAATTCGAAACACTTTTTGGACAATTGCGACAAGGTCAAGCAATGGTTCCAGAATGGGGTCTTAAAGCTTACATTGAACAATTAACCAATGAGATTCTATTGGATTCATTTTTTGAAGAAAAACTAAATCCTCCTAAAGTACAAAGTCTTATTCCTGATAAAAAAATAATTGAAGAGAATTATGAGAGAGAACAAATAGATTTTTTTGAATTTTTAGATGAATTTTCTGCACAAAATAAAAATTTTGATCGAACGGTACTGCATAATAAATTTGAAAAAGATAATAGAGAAATTGCAAATCTACATAAAAATTTAGTTCACGAAAATAAAATACTAAAACAATTGATAAATAAACCGGCTAAAGAATTTTTTGCACATAAAGAAATTGAAAATATTTTCATGAAAGACGATCGATATTTTACTTCAAATGATGTATCTACTAGTACTGAATTACAAGAATCAAATCTAGAAAATGTTACAAATCAAGATTATATTAATAGTATTGAAGGTGAATCAAAAGAAGATGTACATACTTTAATAAAAGATATTGATGATGATGGTAGTGAAGAGATCTTTTATACAAATGGTCCTGAACTTTTTGTGAAATATAACAAAGCTAGAACACACGGGAATGTCGGAAGTGAAAATGTGAAAAAATGGAATTATGATTTATTTAAATCTAAAAAAGAAGTTGCTTCAGATATAAAAGTAAATAATAAAAGTTTAGTTTTTACACCTTTTGATAAAAATATTTCTTATTACGAATTGTTCTTTTCAGATAGACCTGACGGATTGTTTGAATTGACATCATTTCCATCAGAACGGAAATCAAAAAAGTGGAAACGTTATGGATTAGCTAAACAAAATTTATTTAAAAATTATAAAATATCTAAAGTTCCAGCTAGTGTTACAAAAATTAAGGGATCACCAAAAATTAAAATAGTGAAACCAGTAGAACTTATGACTTATAGTGAAGAAAAATGTAATAACCCAGAAGTGAAAAAATCTTTCTTTAGCTCTCGTGCAATTTTGATGGCGAAAGAAGATGATACAAGACTTTCTATTCGTGTTCCAGCCTTGCAGTTTAAACCAGCGGAATACCAAATAATTAGATTAAAAAAAGGGGAATCCACTAGTATAGATTATGGAAAAGTTTGTGTGTTTTCTGGAAAACTTGAAAGTGTTGATCTTTCTAAGGATCAAGAAGTATTTGATATTAAGTTAGGACAAATGATTACGAGTGATATGGAGCTTATAATGAATAATGGTGATTTTGTTAAATTTGAGACATCTGGAGACAGTCTTGTTTCTGTCTATGATAAGGATGAATATCAACTTAGCTTTTTTAGCTCAAATGAAGAAACAATAGGATATATGTTAGAAAAAGAATCTTTGTCACAAAATCTTTATGGATTTTTAATTGGATTTATTGATGAACAACGAACGTTAGTACGACGAAAAATATTTTTTAATGCTATCGATTAAATGCTTAAATTTTACGGTGTAAATCAGAATAAAAAATTAGCCATAATGCTAATGCTTTTCTTGTTTTTTCCAAAAAGTATTTCAGCACTTGATTATACTAATGAACTAAGAACAGCTTATAGTGATAATATAAAGGAGATTTGTCATGCTTCGGTTGAATATGACTTGGATATGCAATTTGAAAATTATGAAGGTGAAGATGGTGCAAAAACTAAATATAATAAAACAATGGAATGTTTGTTTGAGTCATCTTTTGTGCGGGCGACAAATGATATGAATAAGGATTTTAATGAGAAGTTTTTTCAAAATAAACAGGGTATGTTTGATTTTGTTGGAGATGAAACTTATAAAACTGAAGATTTAGATAAACCTAGTGATTGCTCTGAAAAAGAGATAGATGATATTTTTGAAGCACAAGTAGAAAATGGTTACAAAACTCTTTGTAAAGTTGATGGTAGGAAATCAACAGTTGAAGAGGTTTATTCTTCTTGTCGAGTAGCAGAAGTAGCGTTTAATGAGTTTTGTGCTTATCAAGAGTATTTATTATGGAAACAAACAGATGAAACGATTAGAAAAGAATCTGATACGTCATCACGTACTGCTTTTTTCCAAACAGATTGGAATCAAAGAGTTTATGAATATAATAAAGAAATAGATATTTCATATACAGTATTGCTTGAAACTTTAGAACAATTTCATACTTATGCTCAAAATTATCGTATGCATCTTTGGGAAAAGGTTATAGATAATGCTTTAATTGTGACAAGAACAAAAATAGGTTTGATAAAGGACGCAATTGATAAATGGCCTGTAAAATTTCATAACGCGGCAATACAACAATGAGAATTATTATTTTGTTTTTGATGTTTTTTATTTCCATTTGTCATGGAGAAGTTGTGATAGATGGGAGCAATATGTTAAAAGGTGACATTGAAGATACTTATATAAATATAAGAGATAGAATTGAGGAACATAAAGATAGGGAAGTTTTAGATAAAGTAATTAAAGAGCGTGTTGAATATAAAAATCCTAAAGATAAGGAAAATTATAAAAAAATATATTTTGGAGAATCTCTTGATGTATCTGTACGAGAGAGACTGTTTCAAGGTTATCAAAATTTTTTAAATCGTTTCAATTTTGAAAAAAATGTTTGGGATTTCGAGCAAAATTTATTTCAAATAATGCAAATTTTGCCCCGATATTCAAATGAAGTAGAAGAAGATGGTGGATTTGATCATATAAAAAATTGGAATGATATTGATAAAATATTGTTTGAAGATAAAGATAAACCAACAGATGCATCTTTTGGTAAAAAAACAGAAAAGTTCTCAAAAGAAAAAGAAGATTGGCAAATAGGGGATCCTCGTCCAAGAGAAGGTGGGGGCTCTTTTGAATACAAGCAAGAAGATGAATCTATTGCAGCGAGAATATATCAGATAAAAGAAAAACTGGAGAAAGATTTAAATACAAAACCACTTTTACTGGAGAGGAACAACAAAATGTTTTTTGAAACAACAGTTTTTCCTCCATATAAACCAAAAGAAGATCCAGTATTTACATTAAATATTCCTCAAATAAAAAAAACATTAGTTGAGGTTGATCAATTGGAAATGGAAAAGTTTGTAGGGATTGAGAATTTTTTACTTAATTCGACGGAATGTGAAAAAGTTGTGATACCTTCAACAGGTACATCAAAAGAAATGAAAGACTCTCTTGTGTCGACTTGTGAGGTACTTAGACAAACAATATTTAACTTGGATATTGAGGGGATAGATAAAATCGGTAATCTAAAACCTTATATTGAAACAGGGTATCGATGGGGCGAGGATTTAACAAATATGAATGATCATTTTTGGTCATTTTATTTGGAGGTGGAGAGCTTTAAGATGGTTTTAAAAAATATTTCTACAAGTACAAAAAAATGAAAATATTAATTATGAGACGATATCTTAGCCTGAGCATAGTATTTATATTATTAATGATCCCTTTTAGTGTGGTTGTTCTAGCGGGTGCAGATAAATGTATCAAACCTCTTAAGTTAAAGGAACTAGACCAAGTTTTAACAAATAAAGTTAGTTCGATTGCTTCATCTGAAAAAGAAGTTGTTTCTGATGTTTATTGGGGTTATAAATACAAACTAGTTTCTCAAATTGTGGAAAAGACGTTCCCAACAGAGTATAAAAATGCTTTTGAAAGTTATATTAATAGTTTCAAAAAAATAGAAGCAGCTTATCAATCAGGAACACTATCTGAAGATGATATAAAAGTACGTAATTTCCATTATTATATATTGGCTGATACTATTCCGGTGCTTTTGGATGATCGATTGTTTTTTGCGGTAAGACCAACCTCGCCAGAAAGAGATTTAGAAAAACAGGCTAGCGAAAGTAAAGTATGGATAAAATTAAGCAAAGAACTTGATTCTAGAAATTTAAAAATATGTCGTGACGAAGAAAATATTAAAAAATCTTTTGATAATAATGCAGGAGAAGAGAAAGGATATAAAACAATTCTTGAAAATTCATTTTTAAAAACAATTAATTTTGATGCTAATTATGAAATTCCTATAGATGTGTCGGAAGAATTTTTGTCAGATCCAGATCCAGGAAAAGATTCAGATAAAGGGTGGATTCCCCAATGGTTAAAAAGTGTATTTACCTCTTCGACTAAAGATGAAGAGAAAAGAGCGAAAGAAATGATAAAAGATAGTACTATTAATCAGATTACTAGTAGTAGTATAAGTCCTAAAACAAAGATATTCTTGGCATTTCAACGAGAACATAATATAAAATCTCGGTATATGGATTGGCGAAATGATCGGAATTTTTGGATCACAAAAACTAATCAAGTTTCTGGATACAATCTTGATCTTTTTGTAGAGAAATTTGAAATTATGTTAGATGAGCTATTAATGACAAATGATGAATTAAAACAAAGTTTAGAAGCAGTTGAAATAATATGTAAATCACAAAGGGAAAATGTTCCATGTTGGTCTACTGGAAATACAATTCCAGATCATTCAAATACTGACAACAAAGACTCTTATGATTACAGAACAGCAGAATCTGATAATTAGATTTTATAGAATACTTTAATATAAAATTTTTATAATTATAATAAAATTAATGAAAAAATTTCTATTTGTTTTCATACTTATCATTACTTCCTTCATGTTTGGAGGATGTGAGGAAAAGAATCAACCAATACTTGATCCGGAAAATGATCCTATGGTTCCTATGACTTTTGATATTTTGAGAGTTGTTTATGGTAATTTTGTTGTTTTTC
>CAZBBI010000030.1:0-7597 GCA_964490135.1 uncultured Candidatus Peribacteria bacterium | reverse complement strand
CATCTACTTCAACATAAGCTTTTTCAAAATCTTTTCTTATAATTTTTCTAACGGCTTGAGCTTTTTTATAATAAGCATCTTTATAACCGGCAGATAAAATATAAGTACCTAACATAATTCTTCTTCTAACTTCCTTACCAAAGCCTTCCCCTTTCGTTTTCATGTAATCCTCCAAAAGATTTTCTCCTTCTTTCAGAAAACCATATCTCACTCCATCATAACGAGCTAAATTGGTAGATACTTCGGCTGGCATGATAATATAGTATACTGCCTTAGCATATTCTAAGTTTGGTATATCTAAGGCCAAAATAAGATCAAAATCAGAAATTTTTGGACCGATGATGATATCTTTTGTACTTATTTGCCCATTTTTTGGCGAAATAATTATTTCTGTAAAATTAGAATTTGTTGTTGAAACTACATTTTTTATATTACTTGAATTTATTTTTATGACTGTATCGTTGCTGCTGGGTATATTTGAATTTATTAGTTCATATCCAGGTAAAAATGAAAGTTTTGAGATACCTTTAATCGGGGCAACAACACATGATTTTTTCTTTAGTCTGTCGATAAGTACTTGTAACGCCAAACTACTTGCAATGCCATCTGGAGTACTGCATCTTTGAGTTATACATAATATATTCTCAGATCGTTTAATTAATTGGGCTGTTTGTTCAATTTGGGTTTTCATATGTTGTAAGATTTGATTGTTTATATTACATTATTTGACAAAAACTGTCAATGTTTTTTCATAAGTTTTTTAAGGGAGCTATTTGATAATATAGTTTGATAAATATAATTTGACAAAGCATAACTTAAAAATAGAATCTGTCGGCGTTTATACTATATTTATTATTTTAAAATAGCAGGACATTTCAAAGGCGGTCGGAAAAAACGTTTTAATCAGCGTAAAAGGGGTCCAAGAGTTTGGATTAATAAACAGATTCGTGCCAAAGAAGTGCGTGTTGTAACTGACCAAGGAGAACCATTAGGAGTAATGACTCTAGAAGAAGCTTTGAGTGAAGCAAAGGAAAGAGAATTAGATCTTGTCGAAATCTCACCAAAAGCAGTTCCGCCAGTTTGTAAAATTATAGATTATGGTAAGTACCAGTATGAACAGGCAAAGAAAGAAAAACAGCAAAGGAATGCTTCTAAGGGGCATGAGACAAAGGGTATTAGATTAAGTTTTCGTATCGGACCTGGGGATTTAGAAAGACAATCAAAGAAAGCTGAAGAATTTCTTACAACCGGTCATCCAATCAGAATACAATTGATTATGAAGGGGAGAGAGAAAGCACATAAAAATTTAGCATTTGACAAGATAAAAGAATTTATTAAACAGTTAGGGGAATTTGGAAAATTAGAACAAACACCAAAACTTGGAGGATTCCAAATTGTCGCAATATTAAAACCAATCGGAGGCAAAAAACAATAAAACAATAAGCAATGAAGCAAAAAACACATTCTGGACTCAAAAAAAGAACTAAAATTACTGGTTCTGGGAAATTATTTTTTAAAAAATCTTGTAGAAATCATTTATTGTCATCAAAAAGTGATCGACAATTAAAAGTTTCTAACGGAGGAGTTAAAGCTCCTGCAGGACATATGAAACGTTTAGCAAGAATGTTGAATATTTCTAAATAAATTTAAATTATTACTTTACATAACTAATTAAAAAATGGTACGAATCAAAGGCGGTGTAGCTTCAAGAGCTCGACACAAAAAAGTCCGAAAAGCCACAAAAGGTTATAGAGGAAAACGACACACTACATTTAAAAATGCTATGCAGGCGTTTATGAAAGCAGGTAAAAATGCTTATGTAGGACGAAAGCAAAAGAAACGAGATTTTCGACGATTATGGATTGGTCGTATTTCTAGTGTATTACGAGCACAAGGATTACGATATTCAGAAATAAAAAACAAATGGCTTCACGCTCGAATGGAAATTGATCGAAAAAATCTTTCTGAACTAGCAGTGAATTTTCCAGATGTATTTCAAAAAATTATAGATCTTGGAAAAAATGCGAAAAGAATCGCATAAGTAAATAAATCAAATAATTAAAAAAAAAGCAGACTAGTCTGCTTTTTTTTTAAATTCATGTAATTATTTTTTAAATCTCTTTTTTAATTTCATCACCTTCTAGGTAAATTTTAAACTTCACAAGGCCAGAACACATTCGTGTACGAATTCTTGTGAAAAGACTTGTTCTGGTATCCAATATTCTTTGAAGTTTTCGGTGTAAGTTTTTATAGAATTTTACAGCTTCGTCCAAGTAGAAAAGCTTTTTTTCAAAATCCTTACTATTTATGGATAGGCGTATGTTTTTTTGTTCAGATTCTATACTTTTAATATTTGATAGAACTTCATTATTTCTTTTATTGAGCTCAGAAATGGATAAATCCTCATAAGTTATAACTAGATCCGTCTTGAGTACCTCAATTATTTCTTTGATTTCTTTGATTTGGGTTTCATAGCAAATATCAACTTCTATGTGTGATTCTGTTACATTCTTATAAGGAAGATCTTCGACGTTACTTTCTTGATCATGAAAGATTTTAGCATTTTCTTTTGCGTCTTCTTCTAATCTAAAAATTTCTCGAGCAAATTCAGCAACTTTTATCCCAGCTGATAGTTCTGGATTTTCAGTACCTAGTATATGTTCTTTTTCGCCAGTGGTTAGTTTTTCACAAAAATGATTAATATATTCTTTTTCCATAGTGTAGTATTATTATAAAGTAATATTTAGCAAAAAGCCTCTTATTGTCAAATGAAATAGTAAAGCATTTATATATTGACTCCTGTCCTCATGTGACTAAGGTTCGGGTATGTTCGCAGATGAAGCAAAAATCAGAATTGAAGCAGGAAAAGGTGGAAGTGGATCCGCCCACTTTCGTAGAGAAAAATTTATACCAAATGGAGGACCAGATGGTGGAGATGGAGGAAAAGGTGGAAATATAATATTTCATGCCGTAAATAATTTACACACCTTATCGGATTTTCGAAGCAAAAAAAGATATCGAGCAGAAAATGGTAAAGCTGGTAGTAAAAAGAATATGACAGGTCGTTCAGGAGAAGATCTTGTTATAAAAGTACCAGTAGGAACTATAATAACTGAGGAATCTACTGGTAAACTAATATATGACTTAAAAAAACTAGATCAAAAAATAATTTTGGCTCATGGAGGAATAGGAGGTAAAGGGAATGCAGGATTTGTTAGTTCTATTCGTCAAGCACCAAATTTTGCAGAAAAAGGTGATATTGGAGAAGAATTTGAGCTAGACTTAGAGTTGAAGCTTGTAGCTGATGTGGCTTTAGTAGGTTATCCAAGTGTAGGGAAATCTACATTTATATCAGTTGTCTCAAATGCTAAACCAAAAATTGCGGAGTATCATTTTACTACTTTAATTCCGAATTTAGGAGTAGCTAAAATAGATGAAAAGGAACTAGTTTTTGTCGATGTTCCTGGTCTTATTGAAGGAGCATCAGAGGGTAAGGGACTTGGACATCAATTCCTCAAACATATCGAACGATCACATTTTGTCTTACATTTAATTGATGTAAATTCAGATACACCCTTAAAAGATTTTGAAGTAATCAAAAATGAATTAGAGAGATTCTCACCAAAATTAGCAAAAAAACCATTTTTCCCGGTATTTGCTAAAATAGATATTACAGATGAAGATTTAGAAGATTTTTTAGTAGATGAATTTCAAGCAAAATTTGGAATAAAGCCATTTAAAGTTTCAGCTGTTACTCATGAAGGTCTTGATGAACTTTTGCGACAGGTGGTAGGTGAAGTAGAAAAAATAAAAGAGCAGGTAGAAGAGGAAGAGGATGCTGGTGATCTTAGCAATGATATTGTAGAGTTTAGACCAGCAGAAGTAGTTGACAATAGGGTGGTGAAAATAGAAAAAGAAGAAAATTGGTGGACAATTAAGAATCCAAAATTAGAGCAAATGGTACGACAAACAGATATGGAAAATTCAGAAGCTCGTGAAAGAATCTATGATGTTATGAAAAAAATGAATATTTTGATTAAAATAGATAAAAGAGGAGCTATTCCAGGAGAACAAATTCGAATAGGGGAGTTCTTTTGGGATTATCGAGGGATTTAAAAAATTTGTCTTTTATTCTCATGAATTTCTTTAAAACTTACAAATTAGAAATTAATAAAGCATTAGAAGGCTTTTTTCAAAATTATCCATGTATTAATTTTTCAGAATCAGAAAAGATTCTTTTAGAGGGAATGAATTATGCGGTTATGCTCGGAGGGAAGAGAATCCGTCCGACCTTAGGTTTATTGTGTTTTGAGCTCTTTAGAACTAAAGATTGTGAAGTTTCAAGAAAAAAAGTTATAGAAACTCTGATTTCTCTTGAATTTATACATGCTTACTCACTGGTACATGATGATTTACCTGCTTTAGATAATGACTCCCTAAGAAGGGGACAATTATCGGTTTGGAAGAAATTTGGTGAAGCAGAAGCTGTTTTGATTGGAGATTCCCTTCAAGCCTTGGCTTTTGAGAATTTAGCTAAAAATAGTCCAGATTTTTGTATCAAAAAACTAATAAAAATTCTGGCTCAATCGTCTGGAATTCAAGGAATGGTTGGAGGACAAATTAGAGATATGCAAAGTGAAAATAAAAAAATTTCAGAAATAGACTTAGTGAAAATGCATCAGAAAAAAACAGGTGCACTGCTTGTTGTTTCGGCTCAATTTGGGGCAGTACTATCAAATGCTTCTGATGAAAATTTTGCCAAAATTACTAAATTTGCCGAACTTATCGGGCTTGCATTTCAAATAAAAGATGATTTACTAGATGGAGAAGGTGATAGTGAAATTGTTGGCAAAACAGTAGGAAAAGATGAGAAAGGATTTGTGAAAATTCTAGGAGTAAGTGAAAGCAAAAAAAGATTAAAAAAGTTAATAGAAGAAGCCGTAAAAATTGCTCAAGGATTTAAATCCGATAAACTGGAGGATTTAGCAAAGTTTGTGGAGGAGCGGGAGAAATGAAATAATTGAATTTTTATCTTAAATCTGATATAATGGTTAGAATTTTTGATAAAAAATGACTAAACAAGAAAAAATTGATTACATCTTAAAAACATTAGATATTTTAGGTTTTTTGGATGTAAATGAGGGTTTGGATCAAAAGATAAAAAATCTTACAGAAGAAAAATTAACAACGTTAACAGAGTCGCTTTATAAACAAGTAAAATTGCTTATTGATAATTTGAATAAGAAGAAACGAAAAATCCAAAAAATTGGAGAAAAAATTGAAAATATTAAAAACGAAATTGAGATGGAAAAACTCGATAATTTATTAATTGAAACGAAATAAAATGAGTATTGAAAATCCCGAATACATATCAACAACAGAAATAGCCGGTGATATTAATAAAATATCCGTGCTAAAACCTGAAGATCTAAAAGAAAGCAATACTTACCTTGAATTTGCACTAAAAGACTTGGAAGTTGAAAGTGCAAAATTGCCTAAAAAAGTAAAAAAAGAATCAAAACTAGGAATTATTGGATTTAGAAAATTCGATGAAGAGGTTGGAGACCGAAGACTTAAAAAAGTCGCAGAGTTTACAAATGATGCCATTTCAGAAAAGGCAGATGGTGATGAGTTTATAGATGTTGCAAATATAGTAGAAACAGCATTTGATGATGCTATTGAATTAGAACAACCATTGCCCTATTTAATGAGAAAAGCAAATCAAAGGAGAACAAAGAATGGGAATGGTGATCTAAATTGGAAAGGATAATTCATCTATCAGAGAATTACACCACCACCAACCCGCACCACATCAATGCCTTCTTCCAAAGCCATCTCATAATCTTGTGAAGTTCCTGCGGAGATTGATTTTTTAGGTAAATATTTATTTCTCAAATCAACTAATAATTGAAATTCTTTTTTATTACTGTTTTCTGTTAACTGTTTATTATCGACTGATAATTTACCCATCCCTGAAATCCCCAAAACTTCAAGATTCTTAAATTTTTTCATTTTTTCTGAAAAATTTTTCAATTCTTCTGGTTCAATCCCATTTGGTTTGTTTTTATCTAATTTTATTTGAATGAAAATCCCCAAAGATAACCCAACCTTATCTAATTTTTCCGCATGATTTATACTATCTAAGCTATGAATAACCGAGCAGTATTTGGCTATTTTACTAAGTTTTTTTGACTGCAGGTTACCTATATAATGGACTTTTTCTCGCGGTAAATC
Organism: uncultured Candidatus Peribacteria bacterium; assembly: GCA_964490135.1. Taxonomy (GTDB): domain Bacteria; phylum Patescibacteriota; class Gracilibacteria; order UBA4473; family UBA4473; genus JALWQU01. The sequence goes on along the minus strand of CAZBBI010000030.1, from coordinate 1,363 downwards.
TTTTTCTGCTAGTGCTTGGATTCTATTTTCCCCAAATCCAAAAACTATTGGACCGTATTCTTGTTCACATTTTTTGATCAAAGTTTTTGTTTTTTCCTTATCCCAGTATTTAGTCACAACTAAAACTTTCCCATTTGCTTGCGAAACTTTTTCGAAAATAGAGGTGTTTAAGTTCATTATAAATTAGAATAAGTATCTTTGTTTCTTTTTTTAATATGCTTTAATACGATTCTTCCCCCATCGTCAAAATAAATAATCCTATAATTGCCAACCCTAACTCTGAAAAGTTTATAGTATCCTTTTATTTTTTTCACATCAATGTCATCTATATCGTGTATTAAAATCTTCTCAACGGTAAAATTAATCTTCTTTTGATCTGATTTTCTCATCTTACGAAGAATTTTTGTTATGTTATCAACCATTTTTTTAATTATCTATTGAACGTAGAATTTTTAAAAATTCTTCTCCAGGCATTCCCTCTTTTTTACCGCCTTCTGTAAAATCAATAAAATCAGTCCATCCATCTTCTGTACCAGAGTTGACTTCCGTTACTTCTGAATTATTGGATAATGGAATAAATCTACCAATAGGTCTTGATCGTCGAAAAACAGTAAAACTTTGTCCTGCGTTAACGGCATCCCCAACTTTTGATAAATTTTGTCGTAAATCTTTGATTGAAATTGAAATCATTTTTAGTGTTATTTTAAGTGTACATTCTAGGTATATATTAAGTATACACTAGGTGGACAAAAAATCAAGCTACTTAACCTTCTTAAATCCAGCATTAACAGCCTTTTCCTCACTTCCAAAACATTTCTCATATTTAAGTCGCTTATACCAACCTGACATGGGTGTATGATATGTTTTTTTTGGTTTATTTTTTGTTCCACTAATATTTCCCTTGATTCGGCAATTTTGGTCATAAATTAGTTTTGTAATTGATTCTTTTTTTGTTGTTTTGGGGTTTTTTAATAAATCTTTAACACATGATTTCCAAGCACCATTTGGAGACTCATAAACTTCTTGTTGAATACTATTAAACTCTTTTTGGAATTTATCATCAATCGTCTTCCAACTACTTTTTCCATACCCATTGTGTATAACTTTTTTGTTCAGGAAGATGTCGTCATAAGAACGATAAACATATCGTAAAAGAAAACCGTTATCATCTAATTGTGATTTATCACGAACCAAAAAAACTTTTCGTCCCAAAATTAAGTTTTCTAAATATTTTTGGGATTTTTCCGAGAAACAGGATAAACTCTCTTTTTTACTATTTGGTACAGATACTCCAAGTAATTTAACTTTTAAACCATTTTCTAACTCAAAACTATTTCCAGAAAGTACTTTGTCAACTTTGCCA
>CAZBBI010000029.1:0-7704 GCA_964490135.1 uncultured Candidatus Peribacteria bacterium | reverse complement strand
AATGCTCAACACATAGAACTTTTTGGTTCACAGCGAAACATTCAAAGAGCCAAATTTGAAATGGCAGAAAACACTAACAAAAAAGTTTTCTTCAATAGAGATAATAAATTACTTTCTGAAATATTTGAAGATCGTAAAATTAAAGCTACAAAAATTGCCCTTAGCCAATCTTTGGCACAAAAAATTAAATCCTTTCCTGAAAAAACTACCTTCGGACTTTATGGTAAAAATTTCATACTTCCTTGGCCTGGTGAGTTCTTTGTTTCTAATGGCATACTCGCTCTAGAATGTGCTCGAGAATGTGGGATTAAGCGAGCAGATCTACCCAATTACTTGAAAACACTTCCTCCTCTGGATCGGGCGTTAAAAATTCAACCGTTTGGTAAAGGTCATATCCTGTGGGATTTATATTCAGCTAATCCGGACGGAGTGATGAGTGCTATTGATCATTTGTCACAATTCAAAGGAAACAAAATCTTTGTCGGTATGCCCCTTCGAGAGCTCGGAGAGAAGGCCGAAGAAACTCATGGCAAAATATTCCAAGCACTTAACAAAATAAAAGCCCAAATATTTTGGTGTAAAACAGATTTTGCTTATCTGGGTGAAGGTATTTGTGGTAAGAAATTTCATCAAATCTCAAAATCAAATCTTAGTCCACTAAAAAAAGTATTGAAAAAAATAAAAAAAGATGATGTTATTTTGTGTGAATCTAAGTTACCAAAAGAAGTTTTAGATATTTTAAAATAAGAAAAGAAGGAAGTTGTAATCATTATTTTTTAATGATTAATCTTCTATAACTCCATCTTTCAACCATACAACTCGATCTACATACTTTTCATCTTCTGTCTCATGAGTAACCATTATAATCGTTTGCCCAAGATCTTTATTTAGTTCTCTAAATAAGTTTAATATAACCTTTGATGATTCACTATCCAAATTTGCTGTTGGTTCATCCGCAAATAAAATCATTGGATTATTTATTAAAGCTCTTGCGATAGCAACTCTTTGCTGTTCACCGCCTGACATTGCTTTTGGCAAATGGTGCAATCTCTCTCCAAGACCTACTTTTTCTAACATATCTGTCGCTCTTTTCGTATATTCTTTTTTACTAACACCTGAAAGCATCAATGGCAAAAAAACAGATTCAAGTGCTGTTAATTCTGGTAACAAAGCATACGCTTGAAACACATATCCCAATTTTTTTAAACGAAATTCAGATTTTTGTTCTTCAGAAAATGATACAAGATTAATTCCGTCCATAATAACTTCACCTTCAGTTGGGCTATCTAATAAACCAAGTTGATGTAACAATGTAGATTTACCTGACCCACTACGTCCCATAAGTGCTATAAATTCACCTTTTTTGACACCAAAATTAATATTTTTTAGTGCATAAGTAGGGACTACCCCTTCGTATGTTTTTTTTAAATTTTTTACTTGAATAATCATTATTTTATAAATTATTAATCCCTAATTAAATTCAATATATGCTCTTTCGCACCCATATAAGCTGGGAAAAACCCACCAATCAAAGCAGCTGTAATTAAACTAATATTACTTATTTTTATTATATCAAAAGTTACTTTCAACGATACCCAGCCCATCGGAAAATCTAAAGGATTTGATATGAAATATGGACGAATGATAAATAAAACAATTGAAACACCCAAGATAACACCTAGTAGACCATAAAACAAAGCCTGTATAACAAAATACAAAACAATGGTACTTTCTTCCATACCAATAGCTTTTAATATACCCATTTGTTTTCTATTATTTACTACACGAACAAATATTATAATAAATATAGTAACTCCTGCAACAATGGTTCCAATGACTCCCAGAATAATACTAATCATATCAAAACTACCACTAGCACTTGCAGTAAATCCCATTAGATCACTCCATTTTTTTATATCTTCATTCTTTAAACCAAGTTGTCTTATTTCTTTTATGTAGTGATCTTCATTTCCAATATCTTCAATTTTAACTAGTATTTCAGAAGCCCAATTGTGTACACTTAAGACCGATTCCATTTCTTTTTTTGTCACAAAAAGTAATTGATCTACTTGAGTACTTTTTGTACTAAAAATACCTTTTACGGTATAAGATCTTTTTATGCCATTACTAAAAGCCACATCTATTTCATCTCCAACAGAAACATTGAGACTTAAATTATCTAAACTTCCACCATATCCACCAGCAATCTCTTTTCCTATTATTATTTCATCTCTATCTAATTCTTCCAAAAAAGAACCTTCAATTATGGATTCATGAATCTTGGTAACCAATTTCTCCTCTGATGGAATTATTGATTTCAGTGCCCATCGTCCACTTTTTATATCTTTACCATCTTTACGCTTATCATATTGAATAAGTGGTCTATCTATATAATGAACAGTCGTTCCTAGAACACCTGGTATAGTTGAAATCAACTTTACAAGGCTAGTTTCCTCTATATATCTTTCATCAATAGCTGGTTCTATTAAAATATGACCATACTGATTATCAATAGCTTGTGTATTTATTGCTTCAATAATCCCTCCAAATACAGACGAAATAAACACAAGATTAATATAAGCTAGTGTCATAAGAAGAATAGTCAATATCAATGTTCCTTTACTTCCTCTTTTTAGAGAAGTAAAGGCCAAGAAAAAAGAGGTTCTTATGTTCATTTTTTAATTTTAATTTTTATCAAATTAATTATTTAAAATATTCTTTGAATTATAACATAAAAACCTCTCTTATTCAACTTATTGACTTCTAATACTAATAATTAGTTTCTTTAATTTGAAAATGTGCTTGTGGATGTAGACAAGCAGGACACATATCTGGAGCATTTTCGCCTTCATGTAAATAACCACAGTTAAGACATTTCCAAATAATTTTATCTTCTGATTTAAAAACTTTTCCGTCTTCAAGATTATTATACAATTTCTTAAATCGTTCTTCATGAGCTTTTTCTACTTCTGCTATGTGTGTAAAAGCATCTGCAATTTCATCAAATCCTTCTTCTGCTGCTATTTTAGAAAATTCTGGATATAATTCCGTCCATTCTTCATTTTCGCCCATTGCCGACTCTTTCAGGTTCTCAAGCGTTGTTCCAATTTTCCCAGCCGGATAAGTTGCTGTTATTTCAACAGGTCCACCTTCTAAAAATTTAAAAAATCTTTTGGCATGTTCTTTTTCGTTTAAGGCAGTTTCTGCAAAAATTTGTGAAATTTGAACTAAACCTTCCTTCTTAGCCTGTTTTGAGAAATAATCATAACGCATTCTCGCTTGAGATTCTCCAGCAAATGATTTTAGCAAATTTTGCTCCGTTTTTGTTCCTTTTAATGTTTTCATGGTGTTATTATAATTAAAAAATATAAATTATTTTAGTTTTTCAATCTATATAAATTGTAGTGATAATTTGTATATCATACAAACTTTTGTTATTCTCAAAACTACAGTGATTAAAACATGATAAAACTCATATCAAACCAAATCTCTCCTAACCTAAATATTTCTGATTTTTTTACAGGAATTTCAGGAATTTTTTCTAAGAAAGATCTAGATTTCGAACAAGAATTTTGTTCAAAGGATTATGTGTTGTATAACGCAGCACGGACAGGACTCACCCAGTTAATAAAAGTCCTTGATCTACCTAAAGGTAAAAAAATTGGGATCCCCGCTTTTACCTGTGCCGTTACTGCCACACCATTTCTCCAAGCAGGATATGAGATAGAATGGATTGATACCGATATAAATGGGCTAATTGATTTTGATGATTTTGTTAAAAAATCAGACAATATTTCTTTTGTCCTGCCTATTCACACCTTTGGACAAGAAGTCGATCTTGAAAAATTTGCTAAAATTTGTGATGAAAAAAATATATTTTTGCTAGAAGATTGTGCTCACGCCCTTCCTTCTGAAAAATTTATAAGTGATGCTAGATTGTATAGTTTTGGCCGAGAAAAAGTCATTTCATGTGTTTCTGGTGGTGCTGTTGTCCTAAACAACAAATCAAAGTTTTTTAGTAAAACAAAAGAAATCTTAAATAAGAATCTTCCAAATCAACCTCTATTACAAACCATAAGATTAATTTCCCATCCACTTATTTATTCGCTATCTCTCCCCTGGTGGCAGGCTGGAGGAAAAGCTATAGCTGCTTTTTTTCTAAAAATAAAACTACTACCATTGGCTGTAACTTCTGAAGAAAAAACAGGAAAAGAAGATTTTCCACAAACAGCATTCTCCCCTGCTTTAGGCAAAATATTAAAAAAACAGTGGAATAATTATAAAGCTACACTTTCACACCGAAAAAAAATCGCAAAACAATGGTCAAAAATGTTTGAAAAATATTTTCCAAATGCAAAAACCATAATCCCCCCAAATGCTTTTAGAGTAATTGTAAAAAATTTAAAACAAGAAGAAAAAATATTAATAAATAGTCATAAAAACTTTTATTTCACTGAATGGAATGGTTCGCCCATTGCCCCAAAAGGAACTAATTTAGAAAATTTTGGCTATAAATTAAATAGTTGCCCAAATGCAGAGAAATTTACAGAAAACTATGTAACTTTGCCTACAAATATAAGAGTTAATTCAGAAGATCTAAAAAACTTCGATAAGTTTATTAGGTTATAAAATTTATTGTTTATTTTAAAAAAATGAGTAATTTGTTAATGTTTCTTACTTGAAAATATATTCTATGAGTGAAGAAGAAAATAATATAATAAGTAACGTTAAAAAAAGCGGAAAAAAGAAAAAGAAAATTTCTTCTCCTGTTGCTTTTGGGTTGTTATCTCTTGTTTTACTTTATTTTATTATAACAATTGGAGCAAATGTATACATGGATAGTAGAGGGGATGGTGAAGAAAATGGGATGTTTCATGAAATACTTTCCTTAGTTTTTATCTTAGTTATTGGCTTTATTGGATATTTTAAAATATTTAATAAAAAAATTGCGATTGCTCAGAAAAAAAGTGATGAAGCAGCTATTAATAGTAAGAAAAAGGAAAAAGAGTTAAAAGATCGTTTTAACAATGGGTATAAGTTACTTAAGAACAGTAAAGAACCTGGAAGTATTATTGATGGAATACATAGATTAATTCGTGTTGCCTTAGAAGATATTAGTCGAAGGCAATCTATTGTAAATTACCTTGATGGTGTAAACCAATGGATGGCTGAAGAACGTGCTTTTTTAACAAAACAAAATTTAATTGCTTGGCGATTAAAGGCTGAATTTTTTGATCAAATAGATCATGATAAACAACGTATAAGTATGGAAGCTCTAAGTGGGTTAGAGAAAATCATAAAACAACATGCTACAGAATTTAAAGAGAGAAAGACTGACGTTATGCTAGATTTGAGCTCAAAGTATATTCCAGCCTTAAACCTCGGTTCTATACAGTTATTACCTGGAAGTATTGTACTAGACTTTGCTTTTCTTTGGCAAACAAGTTTTTGGCAAGGACAAATTTTGGATATTAGTTTTGTTTCAACCGAGTTGCAAGGTGCAAATTTTTGGAGATGTTATTTAGAACAAATTGATTTTGGTGGGGCAAATTTGAAAAACGCAAAATTAAAAACAAATCTAAAAGAAGTAAAAAACCTCTCTCCAGCTCAGTTTTTTAGTACACAGGAATGGTCTATAAATATCTTAAAAAAAGAACAAATAGATAAGTTTTTTCCAGAACAAAGTGACAAAAATAGTGCTTGGTCAAAATGGATGGAAAGTGAAGAAGAAAGGATTTTGCTAGAATCAACTATAAATAAACCAGAATGGATATAAAATTTGAGTCAATAACTCATGATGAAATAAAAGAGTTTTATGAATGTTTTAATTTTGAAAAAACATTTTTACAGGATTCTGCCTATGGAAGTTTTAGAGAAAAAATTGGAGAAGAAGTTTTCTTATTTGGTGCTTTTTCAGGAAAAAAGCTTGTTGGTACAGTTCTTATCCAAAAAATAAGAACACGATTAAAAACCTTTTTACATTGTCCTCATGGACCTTTGCAATTAGAAACAAACACTCAAGAATCAACAATTTTTTGGGATAATTTTTTGGAATTTTATAAAAATTTAGGAAAACAGGAAAAATGTGATTTCATCAGAATTTCTCCATTAATTAAGCCTGAAAACAAAACAATTTTTTCTAAAAACAGATTTATTGATGCACCTATTCATCTAGTTAATCCTGAAAAAACTTGGATACTTGATATTTCAAAAGATGAAGACCAATTGTTGAAGGAAATGAAAAAATCTACCAGATACGAAGTTCGTCGTATTGAGAAAATGGGCGTTAGTGTTGAAATGGGAAATATCGAAAAAGATTTAGATATTTTTTGGGAATTGCATAGTGAAACTGTAAAACGACAAAAATTTGTTCCCTTTCCTAAAAAAAATACAAAAATAGAACTAGAAATTTATGGAAAAAATTGTCAGATTTTTTCTGCAAAATTAGATAACAAATTCATGAGTTCCTCGATTATATTGTTTGATGATAAATCCGCCTATTATCACCAAGGAGCATCTCTTTATTCAAAAGCTCCAGTGTCCTATGCTACTATCTGGTCGGCAATTCTAGAAGCGAAAAAACGCGGATGTAAGGAATTTAATTTTTGGGGTGTTGTCGGTGATAAAGAAAAAAAACATCCTTGGTATGGATTGTCTCGTTTCAAAAGAGGTTTTGGGGGAGAAGAACGAAATTATCTTCACTGCCAAGATTTTCCTATTACTTGGAAGTATTGGTTAAATTTTTGTTTAGAAAAATACAGAAAGTGGAAAAGAGGATATTAAATCAATTAATCCCCTATTTTCAGGACAGGATGATTAAGCAATAACGCTTGAAGTTTTTTTTTAATTTTGTAATTTATAAGTGTAACTCATAACTAAATAAAAATGGCAAAAATAATAATTAAAGATAATAGTGGTAACCAAGTTACTGAATTTAAAGATAACGGTGAAGATTCAATCGGAGTTCAAGCACAAGACTCTGGTGCTGATATACCATTTTCTTGTGGTGTTGGTGCTTGTCGTACATGCGTAGGAAAATGTACTTCAGGGAAAGAACATATTAACCCAGAAGCTATCGGTCCACAACATATAGATGTGGAAGATGATGAAATTTTAACCTGTATTGCAGGAATTAAGGAAGACGCACCTGATGATGCTAAAATTGAAATTGAGTGTGAAAATTTGTAAATTAATACGCAAATGAGTAATTACGTAAAAATATTTGATACGACTCTTAGAGATGGAGAACAAGCTCCTGGTTTTTCTATGAATTTAGAAGAAAAAATACGTTTAGCTATTCAGCTAGAGAATCTTGGTGTAGATGTGATAGAAGCTGGATTTCCAGCTGCTAGCCCTGATGATTTCAAGGCTGTTAAACTTATTGCTGATACCTTGAAAAAAACCGAAATTTGTGGACTAGCCCGAGCTATGAAATCTGATATAGAAACAACCTGGGAAGCGATAAAAACTGCCAAGAAACCAAGGATTCATACCTTTATAGCGACTTCGCCTGTGCACATGGAATTTAAATTAAAAAAATCCCAAGAACAAGTGTTAGAAATGGCTATAAATGCAGTTACTTATGCAAAATCTCTTTGTGATCGAGTAGATTTTTCTCCTGAAGATGCTGGAAGATCTGATAAAGACTTTTTGGTGCGTGTGATAGAATCCGCTATAGACGCAGGAGCCGATACTATAAATATT
>CAZBBI010000028.1:0-8322 GCA_964490135.1 uncultured Candidatus Peribacteria bacterium | reverse complement strand
TTGTGATAGGGAATTATTTCTTGAAGTAAAAAACCAAGAACATGTTTCTCGAGGAATGGCGAACGGTCATAAGATGATTTTGAATGTTGGAACAATCGAATCAGAAGAAGAATTAGCGGCTATATTTTTACATGAAATGGGTCATGTAGTTGATTTAGGTTACTTTAAAGGAAATTATAAAACAGGAAAATCAGAATTTTATGATGGGAAGAAGCCTATTTATAAAGATGATCGTAGTCTAGCCTTTTATAGGCTTTCGTGGAAAAATGCGTTGGCAAGAAAAAAACATTCTAAGCGATCAGATTTTGTGTCTGGGTACGGCATGTCAGATCCATTTGAAGATTTCTCAGAACATTATATTTTTTATAGATTGCATGGGGAAAAGTTTAGATCTTTGGCAAAGAAATCAAAAACTTTACAAAAAAAGTACAATTTTATGAGATATAATGTCTTTGCTATGGAAGAGTATCAGACGGAAAAAGTTATCAATAACGGGTTTGGCGGTGATATTTGGGATACGACTTTAGTTTCTTATGAAATAAAGGAAATCACTGATAAATTGCAAAATAATTTGATCTCAAGATTTTAAGTAGTAAAGTTTCTTTTGGTTGAATAGAAATCAAAGACTAAAGACTAAATTAGTATGCGTTACGCAGAAATTATACATGATTCGTGGGACTTAACGATAAGTAACTCAAAACTAAAATGGTTGGTTTTTGTTCCAAGTTTTGTAGCAGTTTTGATTTTTGTTCTAGAAGTTGCTTGGCAAATGTATTTATATTGGGGGGAATTTGTTACAGATAGCGAGTTTTCTATAAAAAGTCTTCAAAATGTTTTTCGTTTTTTAATGGAAAATAATCTCTTGGGTTGGGTTATTTTTGGGACAATCTTTATCTTGTTTTTTGCCTTTGTTGTTCCAAGTTGGGTTCATGCAGCTATAATATTAGGAGTAAAACAAAAACTTAATTATCCAGAAAAATATTGTTCTATACGTGAAAAAATGATCAAAGCTTATGATTATTTTTTCAAATTATTTGAATTACATGCAATTGCTGGGATTTTTTCCCTTTGGTCATTAGCCCTTTTTGTAGCGACCTTTTATCGGATTTTTCACGATTCATTCTTTAAGTTGATTTGGCCAATTCTTATTCTTTATGCCATATGTGCGTCAATAGTGACTATTTTTATGAGTTTTGCAGCGTATTTTATAGTTTGTGAAGATGAGCCTCTGGGGAGTTCTATAAGTAAAAGTATTGGTCTTGTTTTTCTTAATTTCGGAAGAACTATGGCGATTATTCTTTTGATGTTTTTGGTTAACCTTCGTGTTTTGATAAATGTTATTGTTGTACTTCTAGTTCCAATCGGTTTATTTGCGGCTTTTACCTATTTCAATAATTCTTTGATGTTAATTTTATCAATTATTTTGGGATTAGGGCTTATGGGATTTACGGCTTACTTAACAGCAATTTTAGAAGTTTTTTCTACAGCAGTTTGGACTGAAAGTTTTTTACAAATGAGAGAAGATCAAAAAGAATTATCCTCAGAAGAGAAGTAATAAAATTTTGTTTTTATTTCTAACTCATTACAATGAATCGTGATGATACAACAAGAACTTAATGTTAGATGGCATTCTAGAGCAGGACAAGGAGCAGTTACTGCTGCTAATTTCTTTGCGGAAGGTTTGAATAAAATAGGATATAAAACTCAAGCTTTTCCTGATTTTGGAGCAGAAAAAAGAGGTGCTCCAGTTGTAGTCTATAATAGAGTATCTAAGTCTGCCGAAATATTAGATGATCCAGCTCACTTAAGGCATCTAGATTTGGTTGTTTTGTTAGATCCAACGTTAGTTGGGAATGAGCTGACTTATGAAGATATTTTACAAGGTTTGAAACCAGAAGGGATTTTAATTATCAATACTTCAAAAACAGAAAATTCTGTTTTTAATGAAAAATTTAAAGGTAAAATTTATCATTTAAATGCGACAGATATTGCCTTAGCGACTATTAATAGGAATGTTCCAAATGTAGCGATGGTGGGAGGATTAACTAAAATTTTAGATTTAGATGGAGCTCAAATAAAAACTATTTTAAAAGAGCACCTATCTGGATTTTTTCCTGAAAAAATTGTAAATAAAAACATGGAAGGATTTGATCGCGGATTTAAAGAAATTTTTGAACTCTAAACCCTACCACCTAAACCCTATTACCGAACTAATCATGTCTAAAAAACCAATAAAAGAACTTAAAGTAATTTATCCCCGTCCCACACAAGAAAGTGCTACGTGGAAGGATTTGGAAAAAGAAGGACCAGTGGTTAAAGCTGCTGGAAACTCAGAGCTTTATGCAACTGGGAACTGGGTTCCTAAAAAACTACATTTTTTAAAAGAAAATTGTATAAATTGCGGACTTTGTTGGCCGGTTTGTCCGGATGATGCGATTATTTTTGATAAAGAAGGAAACATGGTTGGAGTTGACCTAGATCACTGCAAAGACTGCGGTCTTTGTATTGAAATTTGTCCATCGAACAAAAATCCAGATGGAGCTAAACATGCTTTAGTGTTTGAAGATGATTATCGAGATGATTTCTAAAAATTAAAAAATGACAAAAATTGAAAAACGAACGGAAAAAACATTAGACGGGAATCATGCTGCGGCAGAAGCTTTGCGGCAGATAAATCCTGATGTATTTGGATTTTATCCGATTACTCCTACCAGTTATATTGGAGAGAAATTTTCCAACTATGTTGCGGATGGAGAAGTAGAAACAGAATATGTATGTGCCGAATCAGAACACGGAGCAATGTCTATTTGTGTAGGGGCAGCAGCGGCTGGTTCTAGAGTTTGTACAGCGACTGCTAGTCAGGGACTGATTTTGATGTCGGAAGTACTTTATAATGCTTCTGGGATGAGACTCCCAATTGTTTTGATTAATGGGAATCGTTCTCTTGGAGCACCACTTTCTATTCACTGTGATCATGGAGATGCTATGGGGGTTAGAGATACTGGTTGGATACAAATTTTTGCTGAGAATCCACAAGAAGCTTACGATTTTTTACTTTGTGCTTACAAGATAGCCGAAGACAAAAAAGTTCGAACACCGATTATGGTGTGTATGGATTGTTTTCAAACAACTCATTCTTTGATGAATATAATCGTTGAAGCAGACAAAGCTGTTCAAGATTTTGTGGGAGAAATGATTTTAGTTGATCCGCTTTTGGATATTGAAAACCCTGTAAGTTATGGAACCTTTGATAAGCCAAATTTTTATATGGAACATAGGCGTGCACAAGTGGAAGGACTTCTAAACGCAGAAGATAAAGCAATTGAAGTTTTTACTGATTTTGCGAAAAAATTTGGTCGAGGAGAGGGAAGTTTAGTTGAAGAATATAAGACAGAAGATGCTGAAACGGTAATTGTAACAATAGCTTCAACAGCTGGAACAATTAGAAATACAGTAGATGCTTTGAGAAAAAAAGGACAAAAAGTCGGGATGGTTCGGCTCAAAATGTTCCGACCGTTCCCAACAGAAACCCTAAGGGTGGTTTTGTCTAAGTTCAAAAAAGTTTTAGTTCTAGACCGCATGAGTCCAGCAGGAGCTGAATTTGGAGCAGTTGGCGCAGAAATTATGTCTGTTTTTTATAATGAAAAAACTAAACCAGAAATTAAAAATGTTATTTATGGACTTGGATCACGTGAGACAAATTTTGAGGATTTTGCAGAAGTAGTGGAAGGCTTTGATGGTTTACCGATTCGACCCAAATGGATTAATTTGCGGGAGGAATAGTTGAACTTCTTGTTTTTTGAGTGTTTTTGCTTAATTTACCGGATGGCCAAGGTGTCGAAGAAGCCTTTCTGACTCTGTTACAAGTTTTCTAACTTCTTCAGGAGTTTTTGTTGATTTTATACCCTGTTTTATTAGATCACTTATTTGATTTCTAACTTTAGTCGAAATTTTTGGAGTTTTATTTGATAGTTTATCAGCAGGATGAGGAACTTCGTTGAGATAACTAGGAATAGTAGTTGTTTCTGGCGCTGGATTATTTTTCTTTTCTAATTTTTCTTTCATTAAATAAAAAGCCATAAGTCCATGTTGAATAAGATCTTTTTCTTTTAGGTATTTACTAAGTATGGGAAATAAAGAAATAATATCTGGATATACAGATCGCCAACGTTGAGAATCGCTATGTTGAGATGTTTCTTCATCAAAAAGACGATTAGCTTGCTCTTTAGCATGCGCTATTAATTCGAATGTTAGCTTCTTTTTATTTAATCTTGATTCTAAATTTCTCATTACGATATATCTTTAGAACAAAGTAGGGCGAAATGCAAGTTTTTCTTAATAAAAACTTAACAAAACATCACCATCTAAATTTTCAGTACTTTTTAGTGAGAATTTTTTTAAATTTATTTCTGAATTAAAACTTTTTAAATGATTTCCCCCAATAATTTTAGGAGCAATGAAAAGATTTATTTCATCCACAAAATTATTTTTTAATAAATAGCTGTTTAGGACGCTTCCACACTCGGTCATGATTGAGTCGATTTTTTGACAGAGGCCACTATCCCAAAATTCCTGGAAAGTCGTAAACTGAAAAATTTCTCGATCTGGAATTTGAAAGATTCTGAGACTTTTTGGGATCTTGGTTTTCCCAACAATGATGATTTTGGGGTTGGAGAAGGTGTGAGTATCTAGTCTTACATTTAATTGTGGATTATCGGCCAAAATAGTTTGAGTGGTCGTCAAAATAGCTGAATAATTAGCCCGCATTTGATGGACCTTTTCGAGTGATTTTTTATTCGTAATATATTTTTTAGTGTTTGTAATTTTTCCATCCAAACTTTGAGCAATCTTGAGTGTAATATACGGTTTTTTAGTTGAAATATGTTTTTTAAAAAAAGGATTTAGTTTTTCATGAAATCCGTCATTTAGAATTTCTACCTCAATGCCTGATGACCTTAATTTTTCCACATTTTTTCCATTAAATTGTGGGTCAAGCGATCCTATGTAAACCTTTTTTGGTTTATTCTTTATTAAGAGTTCGGTACAGCTTGGTGTTTTTTTACCTTCGAAATGGCCACAAGGTTCTAAGGTGATGTAGATTGAAGAAGAGGGAGGAAGTGTAGAAATAGCGTTTTGCTCGGCATGTGAATCCCCAAATTTTTCGTGTACTCCTTCAGCGATTATTTTATTGTCTTTCATAATTACACATCCGACTCGTGGGTTAGGAGAGGTAAGATGTGGGTCTATTTTTGCGGCTAAGTTGTAAGCTTTTTGATTGAAGTTTGACATGTTTGACAAATATTTGATTTATTTAATAATTATGTTATAATAAAATAAACACTTATACCTTATCATTTTTAATGTACGAATGAAAAAAGATCTCTTGGAAAAAGAATTACAAAAAGAAATAAAAAAATTTAGATGGAAAAGAAGGTGTCTTAAGTTTCATATTTTTTTACATCGACAAAAATTGAACGTAATTCAGTTTTTTGCAATTTCAGAAGCAAAGGTTATTGGAGTAAAATATAAAATAGAAAATCTTATTTCAGATATGAGAGGTGTTGAGAAAGAAGCAGAAGAAGAAGCTTTTTATCGGTTATATTTAAGAAATAATTAGCTTGCATTAGATTGTTTTAGCGCATTATTGATACGCGCTAAGCTTTTTTCTTTACCAAAAATTTCCGCCATATCAAACGGTCCAGCCGATTTAGATTTGCCAGATAAAGCGACACGAAATGGCCAAAGGAATTGTCCATTTTTTAGTCCCATTTCTGATATTTTTTCGATAGATTTTTCTCTTAAAATTTCAGATCTGAAGTCTGATTCATCTAAACTTTCTAGCATTTTTTTGATTTCTTGGAGCACTTTTTGAGCAAGAGTTTCGTCAACATTCATTTTTTCGTTAGAGATAGATACATCCTTCTCAGCGGGAATATCAAAGCATAAATATTCCAATTCTTGAGCAATTACGTCTAAAGAACTGGCTTTTTGTTTCACAAGTTCCAGGGCCTTATCAAAGATTATTTCATCTGACAAATATTCATCATTTTTTCGTTTTCCGTAAGATTTATTCCAATCTAAAAAATAATTTTTTAGTTTTTGAAGATCAATTCTTTTTGTCCACTGAGTATTGAACCATTCCATTTTCCCAAAATCGTATTGTGCCGCGGCCGGGTTAACGTTTTTGAGATCAAAAATTTCTTCTAGATCTTGAAGTGAAAAAATTTCTTCAGTTGATTTGGGGTTCCATCCCAGGAAAGCTAAACCATTTATAACACCTTCGGGGATAAATCCTTTTTCCCTAAAATCTTTAATTAAGACACATACGCCTTGTTCTACATTTCGTTTTGATAATTTTCGTTTTTGTTGGTCTAAAACTAAAGGGATATGGGAATAAATAAAAGGTTTTTCATTTAAAGATTCCAAGATACAAATTTGCTTGGGAGTATTTGAAATTCCATCATCACCGCGGATAACGTGAGTTACACCAGAATCTAAATCATCGACAACATTTGCCAGTAGATAAAGCACCGATCCATCACTTCTAGCCACGACAAAATCCCCAAGAGTATCAGTATTTACTGAAATAGTTTTTTTAACCAAATCATCAAAAGATATGATTTTATTTTTTGGCACTTTAAGTCTCCAAACATAAGGTTTTCCAGATGCCATTAAATCTTCTAATTCAGTTTTATCTTTATCTCGGAAAGGAGACCAAAAGACAAAATTTTGTTTATTTTTTTGGGCTTGAGTTCGAAGCGTATCAAGTTGATCTGGTGTAGTAAAGCACGGGAAAATCTGATCATCATTCCAAAGTTTTTGGAGCGCAAATTCGTGTTTTTCTGCATTATCTGTTTGTCTTACAAATTGACTCGACTCAGCTACAAAATCCATGCCCAACCATTTCAGTCCTTCCAAAATCTCTGTCTCAAATTCTACTTTAGAGCGTTCTAGATCAGTATCTTCCCAACGGAAGATCATTTCGCTTTTATTTGCTTTAGCAAAACACCAGTTAAAAAGCGCGGTTCTAGCTGTTCCCAAATGGAGTGGCCCAGTGGGAGAAGGCGGCATACGTACGATAGTTTTTTCTTTCATCACTTGTAGATTACTAAAAAAAAGGTTGATGAAAACTCTTTTAAGGTTGAGTTTATAATTTTTGTGTTTTTGTGCTTTTTATGATATAATAACCGGAACGTAAATACCAAGAATGAAACCTAAATTTTCTGTAATTATTCCAACACATAACGAAGGAGATTGGCTCAAGAAAACTGTTTATGGAGTTTTAGACAATACAAATTATACAGACTTTGAAATAGTTGTTGTAGCCGATGGCTGTACGGATAATTCTACGGAATTTATCAAGAATAAAGAAACGCCAAAATCAGTTATTCTCGTTGAGAATAAAAGACCATTGGGGTTGCCTAAAACAAAAAACATTGGAGCTAAAAAAGCAACCGGAGATTTGTTTGTTTTTATTGATTCTCATATGATTCCATTGACCAAGAATTGGTTATCAGAATTAGCTAAGGTGCTAGAAAAGAAAACTGTTGGAGCCGCTTCAATAAAAATTCCAAATCTTGAAAATTTATCTGCTGTAGCATGTCGTTATTCAATTAAGGATTTTGCGTTAGAACCAGATTGGATAGCTTCCCTTTCAGAAAAAGAGGCACACCAAACTCCAGTTATTCCTGGTGGATGTTTTGCTATTAGAAGTGAGGTATTCGAAAGTACGGGAGGTTTTGATGATGCTTTGCGAAAATGGGGAAGAGAAGATCTAGAATTTTCAATTAGATTGTGGCGATTGGGGTATGATCTAATTTTTTCACCAAATGCAAAAATAGGTCATTCTTGGGAACGAGAACGAACATTTGAGGTTTCTTGGGAACAGGTAAATTATAATATTATTAGAATTGTTTTATTATTATTTTCTTCAAAGTATCAGAAAAAAGTATTTCTTGATATGGAGAAAGTTCACAAAGGACATTGTAAAAAATATTTAAAAGAATTACATGAAGACAGGAATTTTTATAAAAGGCAAAAGGACTTAAATAAAAAAATGACAAGAAGTTTCGAAGATTATTTGGATAATTTCAAAGAAGATCTTCTTTTTTTATCCAATATTTAATTTTTGTACTAAAGTCAGTTAAACATAAAAAGTTTATGAATAATTATGTAATTTAGATTTTTTGTATTGATTTTTTTGTAAAATTGTGATAGAATACTTAGATTTTTTCACTAAAAATACATGAAAAACCTTTACCGATCGGCGCACAGTTCAAAAACTAAATTTTGTTATTTTGGATATGAAGTTCACGAAGCTTC
>CAZBBI010000027.1:0-8594 GCA_964490135.1 uncultured Candidatus Peribacteria bacterium | reverse complement strand
CATTGCCGATAGGAGTAAGAAATTTGTAACTATTGTAAATTCCTACACCACTCAAATCCCTGGACATGCACATTTGGATAAATTGGGAAAAAATCTTGAAAAAAAGCTAAAGGCTGCTGGATATAATGTTTGGTACGCAAATATTGGTGGTGCTGTTTGTGATGGTATTGCTATGGGACACGATGGTATGAAATACTCTCTAGCCTCTCGTGAACTTATTACTGACCAAATAGAAACTATTGTTGGTGCTCACCCTCCAGATGCGTGGGTAGGTATAGGAAACTGTGACAAGATTGTACCAGGAATGCTTAATGCTATGGTGCGACTAAATATTCCTTCTGTTTATATCTCCGGGGGAGCTATGTTGGCTGGCGAAAATAATACTGATTTAAATACAGTTTTTGAGGCGGTTGGAAAAGCGTCTTCTGGTAAAATAACGGAAAACAAACTAGAAGAGATTGCGAATAAAGCTTGTGAAACTTGTGGAAGTTGTAGCGGAATGTTCACTGCAAACTCTATGAATTGTCTGGCTGAAGCTATTGGTTTAGCTCTTCCTGGAAACGGAACAATTCCTGCTGCTACTTGGACAAACGAAGAAAAAAGAGAATGGAAAATCAATCCAGAAAGAGAAGCTTTGTTTGATATGGTTCCTGCTGTTTTGGACCGAATTATAAAAGAAAAAATACTTCCCTGTGATATAGTTACCCAAAAATCTATTGATAATGGGTTTGTTTTAGATTTGGCTATGGGCGGATCAACCAATACTATTTTACATACCTTAGCGTTAGCTCATGAGGCTGGTGTTAAATACGATTTAGCAAGACTAAACAAGTTAGCAAAAATTACCCCAAATGTATGTAAAGTTTCTCCCTCTAGGGCCGAAATTCATATTGAAGATGTCCATCGTGTAGGTGGTATCCCCGCTATTTTAAAAGCAGTAAAACAAAATTTAGATTTAAATATTCAAAACGTAACAGGAAATCTTAAGGAGTCTGTAGAAAGCGCACAAGATCCTGATGGTGATATAATCAGAGTAGGGGAAAATGCCTTTTCTCCAGAAGGGGGCTTGTCTGTTTTATTTGGAAACATTGCACCAAAGGGAGCCGTAGTAAAGACTGCTGGACTCGAAAAAGGAAAAACAACCTTTACTGGACCAGCAAAAGTTTATACTTCTCAGGAGTCTATCCTTAAGGCCGTTTTAGGTGGAGAAATAATTGATGGCGATGTCGTTGTTATAACTTATGAAGGACCAAAAGGTGGTCCAGGAATGCAGGAAATGCTGGCTCCCACTGCCGCAATAAAAGGACGTGGGATAAACGCCGCACTTATTACTGATGGACGATTTAGTGGTGCTACTCATGGGATGAGTATTGGACATATTTCTCCAGAAGCAGCTAGTGGTGGTCCAATTGCTGCCATACAAAACGGAGACTTTATCGAAATCAATGCCACAGAAAGAACAATAAACGTAAAGCTTTCTGATGAAGAAATACAAAAACGATTAAGTGCTCTTCCTAAATTTGAACCAAAAATTAAAAAAGGATGGCTTGGCCGATATGCGAAAGCTGTAACTTCCGCTGATACCGGTGCCGTAATGGAAAATAGTTTGTGATTTAGATCCCAGCCTTTTCTTTAACTTGAACTAAGATTTCATCTGCAACTTTTTCATTTTCTTCCAAGAAAGTTACTGATTTTTGCTTTCCTTGCCCAAGCTTTGTTTCACCAAAACTATAAAAAGCTCCTGCTTTTTTAACAATTTCCATATTGGTTGCGACTTCAAGCAAGTCTCCTATTTTTGAGATTCCTTTGTTAAACATAATATCTACCTCTGCTGTCCGAAATGGTGGTGCAATTTTATTTTTTACGATTTTAATTCGGGCAATATTTCCATTTGCCACCTTATCATTACCAGTACCAGATTCTATTCTTTTTCCTTTTCGCACCTCAAGTCTTATCGTTGAATAAAATTTCAAAGCATTTCCTCCAGTTGTAGTTTCTGGATTCCCAAACATAACTCCAATCTTCATTCGAATCTGATTGATGAAAATTATAGTTGTTCCCATTTTTGACGTAGTTGCCGTCAATTTTCTTAAAGCTTGGCTCATTAGCCGTGCTTGAAGTCCCATATGACTATCTCCCATATCTCCTTCTATTTCTGCTCGTGGGGTAAGTGCTGCAACTGAGTCAATAACAATCAAATCAACTCCTCCCGATCGAACCAATGCTTCAGTAATCTCTAGTGCTTGTTCTCCTGAGTCTGGCTGCGAAAGTAATAACTCTTGCATATCTACTCCCAATTTTCCAGCATAAATAGGATCTAGGGCGTGTTCTGCATCAATAAAGGCCACTGTTCCGCCTGCTTTTTGGAACTCTGCCGCTGCATGTAAACAAATCGTAGTTTTCCCTGAACTCTCTGGGCCATATACTTCAACAATTCTTCCTTTTGGGTATCCCCCTCCAAGTGCTAAATCTATAGAGATTGCTCCGGATGAAACCTTTTCTATCTTTTGTGTCTCAACGTCACCCATTTTCATAATTGCTCCTTTCCCAAAGTTTTTCTCAATTTGTGCTAAGGCTGATTTTAATGCTTCCTTTTTTGCGTCTTTCGTCATTGTATTTATGGGTTAAAATTACGTATTTCCAGTATATTTAAAAAAACTTAAATTGAAATTATTTTTCATAGGTAAGCTTAATGCCCCCTTAATCTTAAGAAAATATTTTTAGAGTTGAAATCCTCTTATCTTTTCAAGCTTCTATTTCTTTTTATCCCCCATCCCTTCAATGTGATAAAATTTTTCTAAAGCTTCCTTGCTTCCTGCTGAAATTTTCACAGAGCCACACTCCCCACAAACTTTTCTATGTTTTCTACGAACTTGTTTGATTTCAGGAGAAACTATTTTTCTACAATCATGACAATAAATTGTCAGTTTTTTTGATGGAATATCCTCCTCGTTTCTCAGCATTTCTGCTGCTTCTGGAATAGTGATTTTATGGATATCTGCAATAGCCTTATCCAAATCAGTTATCTCAATTTTCCCATCAGCTTTTCCAAATTTTTGTGCCTCATGAAGAAATGATTGTTTTTTTTCGTCTTTTTTTGTCATTGTTTTTTTGCAATTAATGTTTCTGATTTATCTTTTTCGTTTGGATGTTTAAAAAAACCTCTTGCCGTTTTTTGTGCCTCTATTTGAAAAAATAGAAAGGTAGCTACTAATCCTGAAATTTGAGCTATAAAAACTAAAAAAATACCAAACCTAATAGTTCCACCCTCTTGTTCTAGTCCGGTACTAGCAAGAACTGACCAAGCAAGTATTAACAATATAATCTGTTGTATCCCCGCAACTCCATAAAGAAAAGATTCAGGAAATGGCAGCTTTACTTTTTGCTTTTCAAGTAGCCTATCCACAAAAAGCATAACAATCACAAGCGATATTATAAAAATAAAAAACCCAATTAAAAAACCAGGGCCCTTAAACGCATTATAAAAAAAATCTTCGCCATAAATTGGAGTAGAAGAAAACCAGGGAAAAAAACAAAAAATCAATGTCAAAGCATGCGACAAAAATATAGTTTTTTTCTCAAAACTTAAGTTTCTAAAATTTTTATTAAGAAATGCATATTTCATTTTCAATATTATTCTAATATTAACCTAAAAAAACACAACTTTCTCGCCAGAAAAGCTTAAAGTTAGTGTTTTTATTTTCGCTTTTTTTCTCGATCACCCATCGCATCTCGAAACTCTACTGTAATTGGTGTTCCAAAAAACCCATATTTTTCTCGCAATTTATTTTCTAAATATCGCTTATAGGACCAATGAAAGGCTTGCACGTTATTTACAAAAAACAAGAACTTAGGCGGACTATTATCTACCTGTGAAGCGTATTTTATCTTCCCTTTTTTGTGTCCAGACATAGGGATAACATGAGAAAAGTATACTTCTGGCACAAAAAGATTTAAATCTGAGGTAGATACTCGTTTTTTTTGTTCTTTATCAATCCCCTTAATTGTCGGGAATATATCCTTTATCCCTCGACTCGTCTTTGCTGAGAAAAAAAGCACAGACGCCCAGGGTGCAAATTGAATTTTTTGTTTCAAATAATCCATATATCTTTGCTTGATTTTGTCCAATTCCTCTCCCCACATTTTCACTTCTTCTAAGTCTCTTTCATCTGATTCATCTTCTGTGTGTGATTTTTCTATCATTAAGTCTAACTTATTCACACCAAGTATTAACCCTTTCCCGGCTTTAATTATTTTCCCAGCTAACACCATATCTTGATGTGTTACTCCATCTAAAGAATCAATCAATAAGATACATATATCGGCTCTTTCAATTGATCGATCTGTTCTTACCGTACTCCAGAATTCGAAGTTTTTTTCTATTTTTCCTCTTTTTCGCATCCCTGCCGTATCAATAAAACAATACTCTTGCCCATCTTCTCCCGTGAAATATTCATCAATACTATCTCTAGTGGTTCCCGCTATCTCAGAAACTACCGCTCTTTTCTTTCCTAAAACTGAATTCAACAAAGAACTTTTTCCAACATTTGGTCTCCCGACAAAGGCAACTCTAATAACATCTTCTTCCGTGTCTTTCTTCGTTTCTCCAAATCCCAAGTTTTTTATTTTTTTCTGCAATTTTTCGGCAAATTCCCAAAAACCAAAATTGTTTTTAGCTGAAATAGTTTCAGGTAGTCCAAATCCTAGTTCTGCTAATTCGTATGTTTTATTTTGATCTCCATCATCTATTTTATTTGCCACAAAAATAACAGGTGTTGTTCCTTTTCGAAGTTTTTCTGCAACAATATAGTCATCCTGAGTTAATTCTTTCTGTCCATCCACAACCCAAAGAATAAGATCTGCATTTTCCATTGAGATTTCTACTTGAAGTTGAATTTCGTTTTCTAGTGTATTATTCCCGAAATCAGATAATCCTGCCGTATCAACTAACCAAAACGGAATCTTTCCTAGATCTGTAATTTTAGTCATCAAGCTATCTCGTGTTGTTCCGGCGAACTCTGAGACAATTGCTCGTCTTTCTCCTATGAATGCATTAAAAAGTGTTGATTTCCCAACATTTGGTCTCCCAATAATTGCCACAACCGGAGTTTCTTTTTTCATCATTATGGAACATAAATGAAACCATAAAAAAAGCAATGATCTTAGGGAAAAATAGAACTTTCTCCTAATCCTCTTAATCTCCCCCTCAGGGGGAGAAACTAAAAATATAATTATAAAAAAATCCCCACTTGGGGACTCTTAATTATTTTCGTTTTTAATCTTTTCTTATGAAGTTAAGCTTTGATTCTTAAATACCAATCCTTTATAGATCCATACTTTCACACCAATAACTCCATATTGAGTATCTGCTCCAGAGTGAGCATAATCAATATCTGCTCGCAAAGTATGCAGTGGAACTGTTCCTGAACTGTAACTTTCACTTCGTGCAATATCTACTCCGTTTAATCGTCCTCCAATTCTAATTTTTATTCCCTTAGCTCCAGATTCTTTCGCTTTTTCAAGTGCCATTTTTGCAACTCGTCGGTATGGAAATCGCTTAGAAATTTGCTCTGCAATATTTTCTGATACAAGTTTTGCACTTGTGTCTGGCTTTCTTACTTCTTGAACTTTAACATCAAAAACTTCTCCAAACTTTTGAGTAAGTGTTTTTTGTAATTCTCCAATTGCTTCTCCCCCTCTACCAACAATCATTCCTGGTTTTGGTGTATGTATTGTTAAAACAATTTTCCCAGAACTTCGCACAATTTCAATTCGTGCTATTCCTGCTTTCGCTAAGGTTGTTTCAATATACTTTCTAATTTCTAGATCTTTCAAAAAATTATTTTTATATCCTCTTTTTGAGTACCATTTAGAGTCCCAAGTACGAGTAATTCCTATACGAAGTGAAATCGGTGAAACTTTTTTTCCCATGTTTAATTATTTTATTTCTCAGCTAATTTTATAGTAATATGAGTTGTTGGCTTATTAATTGGTAATGCTCGACCTCTTGTCGATGGCAAATGTCTTTTATAGACAGGCCCCTTATTGATTAGAACAGAGTCAATAATTAAATTTTCTCTCTTTTTATTATCATTATTTTCTGCATTAGCTATTGCTGAGCTTAAAACTTTATATAAAGTTGCTGCTGCTTTTTTTGGAGTAAATTTTAATATATTTAAACCATCTACAGCCTCTTTCCCGCGGATAAGTCCCGCTACAATATTAGCTTTTTTAGGTGATAATCGAATTTTTCTTAGATGTGATTTCATGATTTATTTAATTTATTTTGCCAATTTACCTCCGTGTCCTTTAAATCGTCGTGTAGGAGAGAACTCTCCAAGTTTATGTCCAACCATAAATTCTGTACAGAATACTGGGATATGATCTTTCCCATTATGAACACCGAATGTATGACCTACAAATTCTGGTGAAATTGTACAGGCACGAGACCAAGTCTTGATTACCCCCTTTTTACCAGATTCTTCCATCGTCTGAATTTTTTTCAGAAGACGTGGATCTACGTATGGACCTTTTTTACTTGAACGAGTCATTTATTATTTAGTTAATAATTTATAGTTTATTTCTTAGCTTTAGCTCTATGACGAGAAATTAGAATTAATTTATCAGAAGCTTTCTTTCTTTTTCGTGTTTTAACACCAAGCGCATGAGCTCCCCATGGTGTTTTTGGATAGGCCATCCCAATTGGAGACCCTCCTTCTCCTCCTCCATGTGGATGATCACAAGGATTCATCGCCTTTCCCCTTACTTGGGGTCGTCGTCCTTTATTTCGAACTCGTCCCGCTTTTCCTATCTTTTGTAAAGAATGCTCATCATTTGAAACCGTTCCAATTGTAGCATAGTTTGTTTTATCAACTAACCGAGTCTCTCCTGATGGCATCTGCACTTGCGCTTTTTCTCCATCAAGTGATACCAACTTTGCAGACTGTCCAGCAGCCCGAACAACTTGTCCTCCTTTTTTTGGTGTAATTTCTAAATTATAAATCTTAAATCCAACAGGAATACTATTAAGTTGCATTCTGTTTCCATCAATAGCTTTTGCTTTTATATTAGTAACAACACTGTCACCTACTTTTGCTTTTTTATGCGCTAATTGATATCGTTTGTCTCCATCTGCAAAAACTACAAGTGAAATAAACGCTGTTCTTTTTGGATCGTATTCTATTTCTTTAATCTTTCCAGGAACTCCTAATTTGTCAGAACCGTTGAAGTCAACCATTCGGTAATGAGATCGCGTTCCTCCTCCACGATGTCTAATCGTAATAGTTCCGCTAGAGCCTCTACCTGTTATTTTTCGAGACGGCTTAAGCAATCGCTTTACTGTCGGCTTCTTAGCCGTCACTTGCGCTCGATCCACTAGAACAGTATCTCTCTGTCCATTTGTATTTGGTTTCAACTTTTTCATTCCCATTATTTAAAGTCATTAAAGTTAAGTGTTTGTCCTTCTTCTAGTGTTATAGTCGCCTTCCTTAAAGGCTTTCTTCTTGTAGCCTCTTTCCCCTTTCCAATTGTTTTCTTTTTCCCCTTAAGGTTAATCACGTTTATCTTCTTAATCTTAACATTTTTATAAAAGTGATTAATAGATTTAGCAATACTTTCCTTATCAGCGTCTACGTGGACACTGAAGGT
This sequence comes from uncultured Candidatus Peribacteria bacterium, assembly GCA_964490135.1. Taxonomy (GTDB): domain Bacteria; phylum Patescibacteriota; class Gracilibacteria; order UBA4473; family UBA4473; genus JALWQU01. The sequence continues at coordinate 947 of CAZBBI010000027.1, read as the reverse complement.
ATATTTACCGGGCTCTTTTACAGTTTTTTCTGTAGTAATTGGAGCAATGAGAACATCTGTTATTCGTACCATATTATTTTTTAGTCAAAAAAGTTTCTTCTATTTTCGGAAAAGCTTCTTTCAAGAAGCAAACCTTATCGGCCAACAATACATCATAAGGATTTATATAGTTTGCTAAGATTATTTTTATTCCTGGAATATTCCTACAAGATTTTTCAAAAACTTCATTCTTTTCAGGAATAACAAAAAGATATTTTTTCCCTTCTGGAAGTTTTGATAAAAGTGAAATAAAGTCCTTTGTCTTCGGTGTTTTTGCTGCAAACTCTTCAAGAGCAATTATATTTCCATCCTTTGCTCGAGCAGAAAGAGAAGAAAACAAAGCTGCTCTTCTTTCTTTTTTCGGCATCATTTTTGAAAAATTTCGTGTATTTCGTGGTCCATGAGTAACCCCTCCTCCTCGAAGAAGATTTGTTGAACGAGCACCTCTTCGTGCGTTCCCAGTTCCTTTTTGTCGGAACATTTTTTTAGTAGAGTAGCTAACCTCTCCACGAGTCAAGGTATGTGCAATCGGATTCCGAGCATTTGCAAGTCGCAAAACTACAGCTCGATGCATCAGATCGGGATTGATTTTTGCTTCAAACATTGTAGCATTTAAATCAACTCCTCCTTTTTTCTCTCCGTTTGCGGTATATAAATCTGCTTTCATTATTTTTCTCGGATAAATACAAAACTGTTTTTTGCACCAGGAACGGGTCCCTTTAGTGCAATAAGATTTTTCTCTACATCTACTTGAACAACTTTAACATCCCTAAGGGTTGTTTGTGCCGCTCCATGATGACCAGGCATCTTTTTTCCTTTTATTATTCGTGCCGGCTTAGCACAAGTACCAACAGACCCAGGCTCTCTATGATGAGTTGATCCATGAGTTTCTGGCCCTCGGCTAAAAT
>CAZBBI010000026.1:0-8801 GCA_964490135.1 uncultured Candidatus Peribacteria bacterium | reverse complement strand
GGTAGAGCTTTTTTGTGCCTTAGATGGAAATTTCCCAAACCATCAACCAGACCCTGAACGACCAGAGAATTTAAAATTTTGTATTGAAGAAGTTTTGAAAACAAAAGCTGACCTAGGTGTTTCTTTTGATGGAGACGGAGATCGTGTTGGAATTATCTTAGCAGACGGAACATCTTTGAATGCTGATAAAATTCTATACATATTAACAGCAGACTTCCTTTCACGAAATCCAGGAGAAAAAATTATTCTTGACGCTATGATTTCAGCCACACTGATTGAAAAAATTAGAGACCTTGGCGGAAAACCAATTGTCACTCCAACCGGACATTCTTATATAGAACAAGCAATGCATGCCCACAATGCCCGCATGGGAGGCGAACAATCTGGACATTTCATGTTTGGGGAAAATTTTTACGGTCACGATGATGCTTGTTTAGCTGTCTTGAGATTTATCACTGCCATTGAAAACAATCCCTCTCTAATAGAAGAGGTTACTGAAAAATGGCCAAAACTTTTGGAATTTTCAGAAAAAATAACAGTTGAAGATGAACGGAAATTTAAGATTTTAGACAAAGTTGCTGCCGTGTTAGCTGAGAAATATGAACACGCAAACACTATAGATGGTGTACGAATAGACTGGGATGATGGAGAATGGGCTATTGTTAGGTGCTCAAACACTTCCCCAAAAATTTCTGTTCGAATTGAGGCGATTAACGAAGAAAGCCTTAATACAAAAAAGTTTGAAATTTTAGAAGTTTTAAATAAGTTTTTATAAAAGAAATGTTTGAAATTTTAACCGCAGACAAAAATAGTAAATTTCTTCACACAAAATGTGAAGAAGTTATTGATTTTGATGAAGAGCTAGAAAGTGTCGTAGAAGAAATGAAAGAAACAATGATTACGCCTAATCCAGAAAGCGAAATCAAAGGTGTGGGGCTTGCAGCAAATCAAGTAGGCCTTTCAAAGCGAATTATAATCGTAACCTTTAACTACGAAACAAACAAAAAATATAAAATCATTACTATGATTAATCCTGAAATTTTGGAAATTTCAAAGCAAGAAGCTGTTATAGAAGAGGGGTGCTTGTCACTGCCTAACGAGTACGCCAAAATTTCTCGTCCAGCAAAAATAAAAGTTCGTTGGCAAAATATTAGTGGAAATTCGTGTGAAAAAAAACTAGATAAATGGGATGCTCGGATTTTCTTACATGAATATGACCATCTTGAGGGAGTCCTTTTTACTGATTATTTATAAAGTTTTCATTGAATTTTTCATAAATCAGACTACCTTTTAAGTCGTAATTGTTTATTGCCTATCAAACTATGAAACCAGGTCCAAAAAATTTACCGAAAAAGAAATCACCATTTCATTATCTTTTTATTGTCGCTCTTATTTTGGCGGCATTAAGTGTCTTTTTTGGTGGAGACCTTTCTCTTGTTCCAAAAAAAGAATCTGAAGAAATCGCTCTTTCTGAGCTTTTAGGAAAATACCAAGCTGACTTACTAGAAAAGGTTACAATTAGTGACCAAAAAATAGAAGCCACGGATAAAAATGGAAAAAAATATGAATCAATAAAAGAGATTGGAGCCAATATCAAAGATCTTGGCCTAAACGATCCAGCTAGAGAAACTGAAATCATCATCAAGGATACGGCTGGAAGTAAATTTTGGACAAACGTAATTATTGGAGTTGCGCCGTTTTTACTACTTATCATGTTCTTAGTTTTTTTATCAAGAAAAGCTGGAAATATGGGAGGAGATGGAGGTCCTTTTGGGTTTGGTAAATCGAAAGCCAAAACTTATGACAAAGAAAAACATAAAACAAAGTTTGAAGATATTGCCGGAGCAGAAGAAGCTAAGGAAGAAACTATGGAGCTGGTGGATTTCCTAAAACACCCCAAAAAATACCAAGCAGCTGGTGCAAAAATACCAAAAGGAATTTTACTTGTTGGCCCACCGGGAACGGGTAAAACTATGATGGCACGAGCTATTGCAGGCGAAGCAAGGGTTCCTTTTTTCTCAGTCTCTGGATCAGAATTTGTAGAAATGTTTGTTGGAGTTGGGGCTAGCCGAGTACGAGATCTTTTTAAAACAGCTAAACGAAACTCACCAGCCATTATTTTTATTGATGAAATTGATGCTATTGGTAAACAAAGAGGATCTGGAAGCGGTGGCGGACACGACGAAAGAGAGCAAACTTTAAATCAAATTTTGACTGAAATGGATGGATTTGAGCCAGAAGCTTCGGTTATTGTTATTGCTGCTACAAACAGGCCAGATGTACTAGACAAGGCCTTACTTCGGCCCGGACGATTTGATAGACGTGTCCATATTGATTTACCAGACATGGATGCCAGAGAAAAAATTCTAGAAGTTCACAGTAAAAATAAAAAGTTTGATAAAACTTTAAACCTGAAAACTATCTCCTCAAAAACTGTAGGGTTTTCTGGTGCAGATTTGGAAAATTTAATGAATGAAGCCGCTATTGCTTCTGTTAAACAGCGCAAAAAATTAATAACTCAAGTAGACATTGAAGATGCTGTTGAAAAAGTTTCACTTGGAGCTGCTAGAAAATCACGAAGAATCACAGAAAAAGAGCGAAGGATAATTGCTTTTCATGAAGTTGGACATGCTTTGTCTGGTCATTTCACGGAAAACTGTGAACCAGTTCATAAAATTTCAATCATTTCTCGTGAAGGAGCCCTGGGGGTTACCTGGTTTTTGCCAGAAGAAGACACTTATTTAAATTCTGAACAAAAAATGAAAGACGAAATGGTCTCTCTTCATGGAGGACGAATGGCTGAACGACTTATTTTTGGACAAACAACAACTGGTGCTTCCAATGATCTAGAGCGAATTTCAGCTATTGCTCGAGGGATGGTTATGACTTATGGAATGGCTGATAACAAAGAACTTGGACCAGTTGTTTTTAATAAAAAGAATCGAGGTTTTGCTGGTATTGATATTGATCATGAAAAAGAATTTTCAGAAGAAACTGCTAGAATTATTGATATCGAAGTTCAAAAGCTCGTACAAGAGGCCGAAAGTCGTTGTACAGAAATTTTGAAAAAACATGAAAAAACATTACATAAAATCGCACAAGATTTACTTGAAAAAGAGAATATCTCTAAAGAAGAATTTTTAGACTACTTGAAATAAGGTCAGATTTATGGTATAATTAGGGGATGGAATCACCTGTTTTATTCGTTATTAGCTCTTTATCTCTTGTTCTAGGGATGCTTGGAGTTTTCATCCTAATGGTTGGGGCCGTGAAAAGTTTTTGGAAATTCGTAAACCCAAGGAAACACACAAAGCTTAGACTGATACGGATGATAGTTGGCTCACACACCATACTAGGACTTGATTTTCTCGTTGTGAAAGACATCATTGATACGCTTTTGTTGGATCCTGAAAATCAAGCTGTTTTTTATGCTAATTTGATTGGATTGTTTGCTGTAGTCGTAATTCGAATTGTTTTGACCTATTTTACCGCACAAGAATTAAAAGAGATTGAAGAGCATGAAGGCCTTTTGAAGAAAAAGGCGTAGTTAAAATAATAGAATAGTATAAAGAAATAAGTATGCTTGTTTCTGTTATGAGACAAAAAAAAAATCACAAAGCTCGAAAATCACATTTTGCCAAAAAAGCTCTTGGACAAAATTTTTTGAATAATACCCAAATTCGTGAGAATATTTTGGAGGAAGCAGGAGATATTTCTGATAAAAACATTCTTGAAATTGGACCAGGGTTAGGATTTTTAACTTCCAGCTTACTCGCAACAAAAACCAACCTTACGGCCATTGAAATGGATGATCGCGCCGTTAGAATTTTGGAACGAGAATTTGGGCATAAAGAAAATTTCAATCTTATTCCTGGGAATTTTTTGGAATTTGATTTAGATGAACACTTTCAGGATAAGCCCTACTCGATTGTTGCTAATATTCCCTACAATATAACTAAGCCTATTATTAAAAAGATCCTAGCTCGAACAAAAAATAAGCCAGAATTTGCGGTTTTAATGGTCCAGAAAGAAGTAGCTCAAAAAATTTGTACTCCTTTAGACGGAGAAATAAAAAAACAAAAACGTTCTATCCTTTCTATATCAGTGGAGGTTTACGCTAAAGCAAAATATTGTTTCACCGTAGGAAAAGAAAATTTTGATCCGTCTCCAAAAGTAGAATCCGCGATTTTGAGGTTAAACAGAAGAGACACTCCGCTTGTATCGAAAGAGGATGAAAATGATTTTTTTACGGTGGTTAATGCTGGGTTTTTTCAAAAGCGAAAAAAAATAGGAAACCATATCGGAAAATTTTTCGGTACAGAATCTGGAAAACTTCTAGGAACTATTGATCCGAATCGTCGTGCTGAAACGCTTGATATTGATGAATGGCTTGAAATTATGAAAAATTTCCAGGCAAACGTTGTCTCGACAGAGAAGGCTTAAATTCAAAGCAAAAAAATGAAAAAATACCCAATAATAGACACTCATACCCACAGCTATTTTCCTTCAATGGAAAAAGATCAAGATGTAATTTTTAAGAAATGCGAAGAAGCTGGAGTAGCGGTACAAATACAAATTGGATGTGATGAATTGTCCTCTTTGGCGGCTTTGAGCTTGGCTAAAAAGCATGATGAATTTTATGCAACACTTGGACTTCATCCGTGTGACGTTAAAAACATTGGAAAATTCGATCCAAAATTACATAGATATCCTGGAATCGACAAGTTAAAACCAAAAGCTAAAAATTTTGATGAACTTTTTGAGGTTTTTTCTGAAGTTTTTGAAAATAATTCAGAAAAAATAGTTGGGTTCGGGGAAACTGGATTTGATTTATATCATGAAAACTCACAAGAAATTTTAGAGCTTCAAAAAGAAAATTTTACCCGTCACTTAGATCTTTGTGAAAAATACAACAAACCCGTGGTTATTCACACGAGAAACGCCCACAAGGTAACTCTTGAGACACTAGAAGCCGAACTACCTAAGCGAAATATTCGAGGGGTCGTTCATTGTTTTTGTGAAGATACACATTTTGCTGAAATTGTTACCCAGAAATACGGATTGTTCCTCGGAATCGGAGGAGTGTTGACGTACAACAATACCGAAAAAATTCGTGAAGCCGTTATAAATACACCAATAGAATACCTTGTTACTGAAACTGATAGCCCTTTTTTGGTGCCAAGAAAGGCCAAAAATAAAAAAAATAAAATAAATCATCCAGGGTTACTTCCTGAAGTAATTGAACTAATCGCTGAGCTAAAAGGGATGGAAGCTGAAGAATGTGCAAACATTCTTTTTGAAAATGGAAAAAGATTATTTGAGGTTTAATTTATTTCTGACAACTTTCACAAAATACTGTTCCCCGTCCCGCTACTTTAATTTTATTTAGCTTTTTTTTGCAGTTTGAACATTCTTTGCCTCCGTTTCCATAAACTTTTAAAAACTTAACAAAGTTTCCTTTTTTCCCTTCTCCATCAACATAATTATTAAAAGTTGTTCCTCTATTTAAAACGGCTTTCTCTAAAATTTCTTTAATATTTTTAAAAATTATCTCAATTTCCTTCACCGTTAGATTCGCAGTATTTCGCAATGGTGAAACTTTTGAAGCAAACAAAACTTCATCTACATAGATATTCCCCAACCCAGTAACCATCGCCTGGTCTAACAAAAACGCTTTCACGTTTCGTTTTTTTCCTTTTAATACTTCTTCAAATACTGATAAATCGAAACGATCCTCCAATGGCTCAACCCCAAATTTACTTTTAATTTTTTCTAGTTCTTCTTTCTCTACAATTTTCAAATACCCGAATTGCCTTAAGTCATTAAAAAACAATTTTCCGTCATCTTCAAAATCAAAAATCACGTGTGAGTGTTTATTTGGTAAATCAAAAATCATCACCTTTTCACTGTGTCCCCCAGCAGTTATTTCACTGCCATGTTTATAAATCAACTGTCCTGTCATCTTTAAATGAACTAACAAAAACAGATCATTACTTATCTCAAAAATTATTAGTTTCCCCCTCCTATCAATCTTTTTAAAAGTTTTATTAACTAATTTTTTTTGAAAAAACTCTTCCTTGTTCTTCACAATTTTGGGTAAACGAATTTCGATATTAACAATTTTTTTGTCTAATATCTTTTGAGTTAAATCTCTACGAATCGTTTCTACTTCTGGAAGTTCTGGCATTTTTAAAAAAGAAAAATTTTTTAAATTTTAATGGTAATTTGAAAATAAGGAAGAAGAAAAAAGTTTTTAAAGTTTAACAGTTTTCTCTGCCTTTTTTGAAGTATCTTTTAAAAGTTTTGTACATGGTTTCGCTTGTTCATAGTTTTCAATATACTTTGGACAGACCAAGTTTGCTAGCTCTGTAAACAATTCGGCTAAATAAAAAAGATCATTATTAGAAAATTCTAATTTTTCAAATCGTAAATTTAGGCAAACAATTTTATCAGTAATAGATCTATACCTAGATGCAAAATATAGTGCTTTCTCAAAATCGTGATTTGCCATAATAACAGAATAAGTCATAGCAATTCTATTTCTAATTCCCATTTGTACTAAGGCCAAAAAATCAGATTTCTTTTCTTCATTAAACTCTGTAGTCCAAAAATCTTCACTGAAAAGTGAGTTATCAATATATTCAAACCCTAGCGCAGACTTTAAGCTCTCTAGTGAGTCTAAAATACATCCCACCGAAGCCGATTTATCAATGTTTTCCATTTAACTAGAAAATAATAGTTTTTTAACGAAATGTCAAATTCGTAAAAATAAAAAGACCATAGTTTTTTTGAAGAAAAACATAAAGGATAGTTTCTCCCCTGGATAAGGGAGGTTTGGATTAAGAGAGGGCTGGATACTTCTTGCTCAACTTCGTTTTCGCCGAAGCTTTCAGCACAAAATCAAAGATTTTGGCTTGCAGTCGAACCATGGTTCGAACACAGCCTCAAAAAACCTAAAGGTTTTTAAAAAAATCTTTCTGAACACGGTGTGTTCACAAAGATTTTTTTGGTTGCGGAGGCTGGATTCGAACCAACGACCTTCGGGTTATGAGCCCGACGAGCTACCACTGCTCTACTCCGCGTCATAGATTGTGAAAAGAGTCTAGGGAGTCGTTACGAAAAGTCAAACTAAGAATATTTGATAATTTTTATATCCTTAAAAGAAGATTTACATTCAAAAGACATTCTTTTAATACCCGCTCTTTAACTGTCTCTATCTTTTTTGTTTTTCGCTTAAACCAATCAAAACTTTTTATTTGATCCGTTAAAATAGCTCCTTTTATTTTTTCCCCCTGTATTAAAACTTCAAAAGGATAATTCTTTATCTGTGAAGTAATTGGAAAAAGAACACACAAGTGAGTTTTTTCATTGTAATCCTTCGGCGAAACAATAAGTGCTGGTCGACGTCCCGATTGTTCATGCCCTAATTGCGGAGAAAATTCCATCCAAACAATATCTCCCCTTTCTGGAACGTACTCAGTATTCCCATGATTCATTGTGATCTTCTTTAATTAATACTTCTTTATGTAGATTTTCTGGTGTAATCTTATCTAAATATTTTTTAAGTTTTTCTCCCGAATCAAGCAGTTTTAATAAAATATTCCCTTGAGTGTCTATTTCAATATTTATAGTAGTGCCAGATACCACCTTTGCCTTTTGTGCAATAAGTTTCGGTATCCTTACGGCTAAGCTGTTTCCCCATTTTTGTGCTATTGTTGACATACTTTTTTTTGGTAACTAAGTATCTACATTGTATATACTCCCGTTCTGTTTGTCAAATTGTTCACCACTAAACCTCCTCAACAAAAGCCCAACCAATGTTTTTTGCAATCCATTTTTTTCTTTTTTCTTCTTTTTTTATCTTGCTATCAATGGTCTTTATTATCTCATCTCCTCTAGGGTCAAAGGAGGAGATTGGTATTGGTGGTGCTTGAACCTCCTCCCAAAAAGAATCAGGGGCTTCTGCTAAAAAATCTGCAAAAAAATTGTTTTCTATCTCTTTTTTTCCTTTCTTTTTTGAAGGGTTAAGAAGTTCTTCAATAAAATATTTCCCACCTTTGGATTGGCTACCAGTAGTCACGCTTCCCGTTGATACAACCGAAAATATCTGAAATTCTTTGTCTACTTCTCCGCTAAAATCTGATATTTTCAAAGAAATTTCGTATTCCCCAAGTTCTTCTAATTTAAATGATTTGGGATTTTCCTCTTCTGAAAAAGTTTCTCCATCAAGCTTCCACGTAAACGTTTTTATGTCTTTTTTTCCATCAGGGTCAGTTGAATTTTCTCCTGTTAAGTTAATAGAAAAAGGTGCCGTGTTCGTGGTTTTCCCGCTTCCTTGAACTGTTATCACGGCTTTTGGTTTTTTGTTTTCTAAAACATTCTTACTCCCCGGTGTTCCGTTGAAGTGACTAAAAAAATCAGATTTTTTGTTTACGTCACTCAGTCCCGATGTTCGTGCTACTGATTGATTTGGGATTAGTGATGAAATATCTACACACCCTTCTTCCCAATTTTCTGCGTTTTTATCAACTCGATTTTGTTCGGTGACACTTAATTCCCCGTCCACATAACAAACAAAATCCTCAGTTGTTTCATACGAAGTATCCGACATCAAAATAAATTCAATCGTTCCCGATCCTGAGGATAATCCCTCTTTTTTATCAGAAAAAATTTCATAAGGAGCTGTGTTTTTTACGATGCCAGAAAACTCTTTCCCTATCCAAAGAGTTAAAAACTGGTTTGGAGAAACCCAAAAATCATCTTCAAAAAAATAAAGAGACGTTCCATTGTGTTTTATTTCT
>CAZBBI010000025.1:0-9264 GCA_964490135.1 uncultured Candidatus Peribacteria bacterium | reverse complement strand
CTACTCCTGCGCCTACTCCTGACAAACAAACTCCTCCACTTGTACATATATCTCCTGTTGCTTTTATATTCCCAGCTACTTCTAGTTTCTCTGTTGGATTTGTTGTTCCGATTCCTACGTTTCCATTTACCTTTGAGGATATACTAGCAGTCCAAGTTGAAGTAGAAGCATCCCAGTGATAAATATTAAAATTACCATTATTTCTTTCTAATAAAGAGAAATCAGCTTGATCTGCATCATCTGTATCATACAACTTAATATGACTACCTGTTGAATGACTTCTTATGTTTCCAGCTATGTCTAATTCTGACCCAGGACTTGTCATCCCGATCCCTACATTCCCATTTGCCAATATCGTCATTTTCTCACTATTGTTGATCCAAAAACTTGTATATATATCTTTTTCTGCTTTGTAACTCCAATTTCCATCTCCATCTAATAATCCGAATCTTGCTCCATCGCCCGCTCCATACAAAGTTCCTTGAGCAATATTTTCTTTATCTCTTAATACAAACCGACTATAGTCACTATGATTCGAGTCAAAATAAAGTGTAGTACCTCCATCTCCATACAAATCTTGCTCTCCAGTTGCCCCTAAAAGCACATGTCCGCCGTCTATTCGTGCGTTTCCGCTTGCTATATGTAGTTTCTGTGTTGGACCAGTTGTCCCTATTCCGATGTTGCCCGTATTTATAAAACTATTACCATCTGGCATAATACGAATTTTTTGAATCCCGTCATAATAAAAACTCAATGCTTGAGAAGAGTATCCTGTTTGTCCTGCCTCAATATCCCAGGTATGAAGTGTATTATTTAATCTCAATATTGTATCACCATAAGCCTCTCCCATAACTTCTAATTTCTCATTCGGATTTGCCGTCCCTATCCCAACATTTCCATTGCTTTTTATATTGAACACCTCCATATCTCCATCATTTCCTATGTGGAAATCAGTTCCTACATCAAATCCCCAATAATCTGCTCCTGCTCCTATCGCAAATTCATATCCCGTTAAAGGCTGAACAAAGGTATTATATAATCCTGTTGTTACATATAACGGAATATCTGTTAATGTTTTCTTTATATGTAATTTTGCTAAGGGTGGCTCTGTTGCTTCGTCTAATCCGATTCCAACATTCCCAAGTGTTCCTCCTTGGAAATTTATTCCTCCATCCACTACATCCTCCCACTGACTATCTCCTACGCAATTTCCAGTTCCATCACAGATTGTTCCAGTAGCTTCTAAATTTGGTAGTGTTATTGTGTCATCCGTACTACCAGCTCCTCCATCGTCCCATGGTGTTCCATTATCTTCATGTATTACCCCTCGCAATACCCCGGTAATTGCGTTTACTTCACCTGGGTAAAGTACATCTCCATCTAATTTTGTTGGAATTGGTAGATCATCCACCGATATTGTTGCTGCCAACACTGGAGAAATAAGCTGCATAGTCATAGACACTAAACAACTTAACGATATCATTCTTTTTTTTAGATTCATTTTTTCTTTGTAAACAATCTTTGTATTATACTACAAGTTCCACTCTTATTCAACAACAAAACAAGATTGCTCATTTTCGTTTTAATTGTTTTTTTATAAACCCTGATAAATTGATATTTTTCCCAGTAAAAGTAGTTTTGACAGAAGTAGCATACAAAGTAAGATTGTAATGTGTTACCTCTTTAAAAATCAAAACTTATGGTTTCTAAAACTTTTCAAGTATCTCAATCATGGACAACTTCACATCTTGATTTTGTGAAAGAGCTTCTTCAAAGTAAAAATCCAATTAAATATTTATACAAATTGGAAGATTTCTTGATGACTCAAAACAAGGAGAATCTCAAGTCTAGGTACAAAAAATCATTAGAATCAGGCGATTCTGATTTAGTAATTTAAACATGAATCAATTTATTTTTACAGAATATACTGCGAAAGTTTTTGATAAACATGATTTTAAAATCAAAAATCGTGTTTTAAAAAAATTGAAATTACTAAAAAATCATCCAAATATTTTTTCCATTTGTGAAGTTTTAGTAGATTTTGCACCTGCAACACATAAATTAAGAATTGGAAATTATCGATTGATTTTAAAATTTGAAAAAAATGGTATTTTTTGTGTTTTAGATTTTGGACATCGTAATAAAATTTACCAATAAATTTTTTAATAAAAAATATGAAAAAATCAGAAGTTGCCTTTACTATTGCTAGAATAATATCTGATTCTATCGGAATTTATTTGGCACTGATTTTAGCCTATTACATGCGAATGGTTTGGTTTGAGTTTTCTTTTTTCGGAACAGATATTTATCTTTTTTCCCAACCACAAACTCTTTATCCATTTCAACAATTTCTCCCTTTTGTTTGGAAGTTCACACTTGGAACAGTGCTTTTTATGGGGATAGGTAGACGATATAAATTTGGTACAGACGAAAAAATATTAGACGAATTCAAACATTGCGTTTGGTCGGTTTCTTCAGCCATGGCCTTGTTGCTTGTTTATTTTTTCTTTTCGAAATTTCCATTCTTTTCTCGATTAATTTTAGGTCTTTCTTGGGCATTTGTTCTAATTTTTGTCCTATCTGGACGAATAATTTTACGTCAAATCCGTTCTTGGTTTTGGCGGAGAGGATTTGGACAAAAGCTTGTACTAATATTGGGATCTGGAGATTCGGCAAAAAATATTATCATGCTACTTAAGCAAAATCCGTCTTATACAATTTTAGGAGTATTAGCGGAAAACAAACTAACTGCCAAAACTTTTTTAGGGTTTAAACTTTTAGGAACACTCACTAATTATGAAAAAATCTTAAAAGAAAAAGCTCCTGACGAAGTCATCTTTGCAACAGAAGATTCTAGTAAAAAACTTTCTGCAAACTTCATAAAACTAGCCCATACGCATCACGTAACGTTCAGCTTTCTTCCTGATGAACTTGGTTTAGATATGGCTTCGATAAAAATCTCCACCATGAAGGGCTTACCAATCATGACCTTTCTTAATACAAAATTGCTTGGTTGGGGATTGGTTGTTAAGTCATTTTTTGATTATTTTTGTGCGATAATTTTGTTAATAATTCTTTCCCCAATTTTTTTACTTATCACCTTTTTTGTTTGGATTGGAGATATTAAATCTTCTGTTATCTATGGTTCAACGCGTGTTGGTAAAAAGGGTAAACATTTCCTTTGTTACAAATTCCGAACTATGAGAGATGGAGCCGATCAAGAAAAAGCTAAACTTTTAAAAAAGAATGAAAGAAAAGGAGGCGTGCTTTTTAAAATAAAAGACGATCCACGAATTACCCCTGTTGGTAAATTTTTGAGAAAATATTCACTTGATGAATTACCACAACTTTGGAATATTTTGAAAGGTGATATGAGTTTTATTGGACATCGCCCTCATCTCCCCGATGAAGTTGCAAAATACAAAGCAAGCGACCTTCAAATCCTTACGATCAAACCGGGTCTTTCTGGTTTTTCTCAAGTCAATGGGCGCTCCGATCTTAGTTTTGAGGAAGAAATGAATTATGAATTGTTTTACATGAAAAACTGGACCATCTGGCTAGATATCACAATTTTCTTTAAAAGTATTTGGGTTGCACTTAGAGGGGGAAATCGGTAATTTCACTTAACATACTAATTGCACCATCATCACCCCATCATCTTCATCGATTGGTAAAATAACTTTTTCATATGCCGTTTCGGCTTCCATTATTTCCGTAAATTTTTTGGTTTTTTCTGGAAATTTGAGCACATCATCAAAAATCGCAAAACCATCTACAGCTAAATGTTTTTTTATGATTTGCTCAAAACATTTGTGATAAAAACCTTTTTGACTGTCTATAAAAATAAAATCATATTTTTCACCATCTGGAATAGGTTCTCGAAGTGGATTTGTTTTTCGTATTTCAATGTTATTTAAATCACATTTTTTAAAGTTAACAATCGCTTCGGCAACAGTGTTTTCTGAGAAATCATAACATACCAGGTCTCCTCCATAAACCTCCAAAGCGTCAGCCATCCATATAGCCGAATACCCATTGGCCATCCCTACCTCCAAAACCTTTTTTGGTTTCCTCATGCCCACCAAAAAATGAAGAAATTTCCCTACTGTTTTAGAAACATTGGGAATGTTTCGTGCTAGACCCTCAGTTTTTAATTCTTTCAAATATTTTTTTCGTTGTTCGTTCATTTTGTCATAAATTTTTCTAAAATTTCTAAATAATTTTTTTGAAAATTTTCCGTAGAAAATTTTTCTGCAGTTTTCCTGATTTTTTCAGCATCGAATTTTGACTCTTGTTTCTCAAATTTATCAATTCCAGAAATTATTCCAGCAACTGTTTGTTTCTCAAAAAACACACCATTTATATTTTCCTCCAAAACATCCAAAACACCCCCAGATTTGTACGCAACTACCGGTGTACCTGAGGCCATAGCTTCCAACTGTACAATCCCTGCATCTTCTTTTTGAGGAAGCATTAAGGCACGAGCTTTTGCAAAAAGATCCTTTTTCTTACTATCTGAAACCTTTCCTGCAAATGTAATATTTTTGGCACCCGATTTTTTAACTTTTTCTTTAAGTCTTTCTGTTTCTGGTCCAATTCCGGCTAGGATTAACTTCTTATCCGGCATTCCCAAAAAAGCGTCTACTAGTAAATCAAATTTTTTGTAAACAACCATTCGCCCAAACCCCAGAAAATAATCGGATTTTTTATCTGAAAATTTCAAATTTTTAATATCAACTGGCGGATAAAGTGTTTTAGCCGACAAATCATAAAATTTCCGTACTCGTGAGTTTGTTTCTGACGAATTTGAAATGTAAAGATCGGGATTTTTCCGTAGATCATAATCATGATTTTTTAATCGCTTGAGAAATATTTTTGCGATTGGTTGAATCAGTTTTGGAAGGTTTTTTACTCGTGGATCATACTCCATTTCCCAACCATATCGAACTGGCGTATGAATGTAACAAACATGTTTTCCACTTCTTTTTAGTCCTGCATTTTTGGCCACACATGAAGAAAAACTTAAAATTAAATCATAACCAGACAGATCGTGTGATTCGATTCCATGAGACAACAATGGCAACAGCAGTTGATGCTTTTTATGCAAAACAGGAAGGCGTTGCAAGTAACTTGTTTTAATTCGTTTCTTATCTGGAAAATCAGAAGAGACTGCCTCAAAATCCGCCACTGTAACATAAATTTGAGCTTTCGGAAAAATATCAGCAATAGCGTGTACTACTTTTTCACCCCCCCCAAGATTTGTAAGCCAATCGGTGACTAAACAAATTTTTAAATTTTGAAGATTTTTAGGAATTTCCATTACGGGGTTATCATAAATATTGTGCAGAATAAATCTATTCATCTTCCGCCTGATCATTGTGCGTATCAAAATGCGTTAAAAGAATCATATTTGGAAAAACCTTCAAGATTTTTTCTTCTAGAATCAAAGCTTTATCATGCGCGTAAGTAAGTGTTATTTCTTCTGGGAACTCCAGATGCACGTCCATATGGATACTACTGCCTGACCGCCTAGTTCTTAACTCATGCCATCCATCTAAAGAATCACATTTATTAAGAATTTTTATAATTTTCTCACGTTGTGTTTTTTCTATTTCTCGATCAGTCAAAATCACAAAGCTTTCACGAAAAAGATCTACTGAAGTTTTAATAATCAATAGGGAAACAAGCAAAGACAAAACTCCATCTATTATGCTCCAATTAAAAAAATAGCTCAATCCCAGCCCAATAACAATTGCTCCATTTGATAATAAATCCATCCGATAATGTTCCATGTCTGCCTTAAGAACAATTGATCCCGTAGTTTTAGCTGATTTCTTAAGAAATCGAACTAAGAAAAACGTTATTAAAAACGAGAAAACCATCACTCCAATTGCCAAATTTTCTTGTGAAATTTCCGCTGGATTAATAATTCTTTTTACCGATTCTGTCGCCAAAAAAATCCCAGATCCTCCTATTAATAAACTCTGGAAAAATTCCGCAAATGCTTCGAATTTACCATGTCCATAAGGGTGTTCCGCGTCAGGTGGTTCTGCTGCGGCTTTGATTGTGAAATAATTTACAACTGAAACAATCATATCAAAAAAACTATCAACAGCACTTGCAATAATAGCCAGTGACCCTGATAAAACCCCAATAATGCCTTTTATTAATACTAAAAAAAAGGCTACCAAGAAAGCCGTTTTAGATGCAAAAAGATTATGATGATTATGAGAATGTGACATTTTAACCAAAACTTAACAATAAATTTTACTACTTTATTGACCTTAACTCTTCACTTGTTACCTCAAATATCTCAATATCTGCTGGACTAGCCTCCTGTATCGTTATTTTTTCATTATTTACTTTTAACTTTGGTGGTTCCGCAATTAATCGCTCAAAGTCCTCTAGTGCTAACTGATCTTCTGTTTTTTTATTTAATTTTTTAACAGCTTCTTCGGCTTGCCCGATTGCGTTCTGCCCCAGGGCATCCTTTTTTGCTTCGGCGTTCACCTTGCCTTTTTCAATAGTAGTTTTTTTTATCATCGGATCCTGATCATCTCCACATCCAGTAAGGCCAAACAAAGAAATAAGAAGAACGGTAAATACAGTTTTGTTCATTAAATTAAGCATACAGAAAAATTCATCTTTTTACAATCCAAGTACTCCTCCCTCTAAATCAAAAACTTCTTGAAATCCTAAATCTTTCATTAACTCAAGTGTCATTTCTGTTCGATAACCACTCCGACAATAAATCAAATATTTTTTATTTTTATCTAAATTATTTAAATCTTTTTGAAAATTTGGAGAAGAAGAATCAATATTAATAGATTTTTCAAAAACGGATCCCCCATGTTCTGGTAAACGTTCTTGTGGTGTCCTAATATCAATAATTATGTATTGATTAGTATTAATTAATTCTTTGAATTCTTCTGCCGAAATTGATTTAATATTAGCCATTTTTGTAATGAACTGTAAAATAGGGATTGAATAATTTTTATCAAATTTTTATGATGTCCTATTTGCATAATTTTGGAAATACCCATCTTAGCGAAAAATTAAAGTTGAGTAAAAAAATAGGAATAGACGCTCGATTTTGTACTGACCACTCTACCGGAGTTGGGCGACACGTAGAAGAACTTATTAAAAATCTGGCAAAACTAGATAAAGACACACAATATGTGTGTTTTATGAAACCAGAAATTGCGAAAAATTTCAAAATTCCTGGTAAAAATTTCAAAATAGAACCAACATATTCGCCACATTATTCTGTGTCAGAACAATTTTCGTTCTTACGACAAATTAATTATCACAATTTTGATTTAATGGTTTTCCCTCAATTTAATTTACCAATTTTTTATCGTGGAAAATACGTTGTAACAATTCATGATCTCACGCTTCATCTTTTTCCTGGGAAGAAAAAAACAGATATTTTTTCTCGCCTAGCTTATAAATTCATCATAAATAGAGCGGTAACGAAAGCTAAACACATCTTTGCGGTTTCTCAAAATACAAAAAAAGACCTAATAAGGATTTTAAAAGTTGATCAGAAAAAAATATCAGTAACATATAATGGTGTTTCTCGAATTTTTAAACCAATTAAGGCTGAAGACGTTAAACAAAAATTTAGAAAAAAATACAAAATTTCCACGAAATATTTTCTTTATACTGGGGTTTTACGAACTCACAAAAATGTACTAGGCCTAATAAACACTTATGCCAAATTCCAAGAAAAACACGGTGACAAACAAATCGATCTTGTTTTAACCGGTCCTAAGGATCAAATTTATTGGAATGAAATAAAAAACCTTATTAAAAAACTAAATCTTGAACAAAATATCCATCATTTGGGACTTGTCCCACACGAAGAAATGAATCTACTTTTTGGTTCTAGTTTTGCTTACATTTTTCCAAGTTTTTATGAAGGATTTGGTATTCCCCCCATTGAAGCTATGGGCTGTGATATTCCCGTTGCTTGCTCTGACACATCTTCTCTTCCCGAAGCTTGTGGTGATGCTGCTTTGTATTTTGATCCTTATGACCAAAACTCGATGATAGAAGCTTTTGAGCAAATTTCTTTTAATAAAATTCTGCGAAAAGATCTTGTCAAAAAAGGCCAAACTCAATGCCAAAAATTCTCTTGGAAAAAAATGACTGAGCAGATGTTGACGGTTTACAAAAGAATTATTTAATCCTTTTGTTCGTCCCACAATCGCGCCATTTCTTCATCAGCTTTTTCTGCAAAATCATCTCCTCCAGAAGCATATAACACTGATCGTGAAACAGGAATAATTACACCTAGTCCGTTTTTTCTGACTGATAACACATCAGCCATACTCCCTCCTTGTGCGCCAATACCTGGTGCCAATATCCAAGTGTGTGGCATAAGATTCCTAAAATGTTGTAATTCTTTTCCGTTAGTTGCTCCCACAACAGCTCCAATACTAGAAAATCCATTTTCTGATTGTGTAGACTTCCCCCAAGACTCTACTTTAAGGGCAATATCATCTGAAATGTCTTTTTGAAATTCATTAGCTGACGAGTTTGATGTTTTAACCAAAACAAAAATTCCTCTATCATTTTTTTTACAAAGTTCTACAAATGGATCTACTCCATCAGAACCTAAGAACGGATTAACTGTTAAACTATCAGAACCTAAAGATCCTTCTGACAAATAGGCGTTGGCGTAAGCTTCACAAGTTGTCCCAATATCACCTCTTTTCCCATCGATAAGTATGACGATTTGTCTTTCTTTCGCTATTTTTATCAAATTTTCTACCGCAATAATTCCCGCGCTTCCTAGTACTTCGAAGTACGCCATTTGAATTTTTATCCCACAAATAAATTTTTCTGTATGCACTAAAATCTCCCGACAAAAATCATAATACGCTTGTGCCCAAGCAATATTTTCTGGCTGCCCGGCCTCTACTTTCTTTTTCACTATTTTGTGAAATTCTTTTGGCATTTTGTCTTTGTTTGGGTCTAGCCCAAGCATCAGACAAGAGTTTTTCTTTTTTATTGCTGTTTCTAGTTTTTGAGAAAAGTTCATTATTTTTAGTTTAAAGTTTTAAGCTTAAAGTTCAAAGTTTTTAAATCTAACATTAAGTTTAAATTAATTCCCACTATTGTTTGTTCCTTATTATTTATTGATAATTGCAATAATGTTAGCAAGACTAAAAAGTATCAGTTTGGTGGGGCTTAATGCCGAAGTAGTTGATGTGGAAGTTGATTTGCATGGAGGGATGCCGAACTTTCAAATCGTAGGAC
>CAZBBI010000024.1:0-9720 GCA_964490135.1 uncultured Candidatus Peribacteria bacterium | reverse complement strand
CTTTTTAGTAATAAGTGGTTTATGACTCCCTTTATACCAATTCCCAGTCCCTTTGGGAGATTCGAAGTGTCCATAATAAAAAGTGTCCGCCAACATTCGCCTAAGGCCGCTTTTGGAGAAGGGTTTCCCTCGTTTTGTTACTTGTCCTGCATTATGTAGTTTCCTCCAAATTTCATAAACACTCATATTCCTTACGCCTGCCATATTAAAAATATCTTTTATGAACGAAGACCATTCTTTATCGATCACCACCTGATTAGGATCTGAAATGCTTTCTCCTGGAATAATCTTATAGCCCACGGCTGTAGTCCCTGCTTTTCTTCCTTGTTCTCGCATGGCCCTCATACCTCTTTTTACATTCTCTCCACGATTCTCATTTTCAAGCTTTGCCTGACTTCCTAAAAGCATAAGTAAAAATTTCTCATTGGGATTGCTTCCAAAGAATGTTTGATTATGCGTTCTAACGATCTGTAGCTTCTCTTGGTCCATTAGGTCCACTAACAACCCTAAGTCTCCAGCATTACGACTCAGGCGGTCTACAGCCCATGTTAAAATGCCTTCATACTCACCATCTATCAACCCGGCTATAAGTTGCGTGAATCCAGGACGAGAGAATGAGTTTTTTGCAGACTTGCATTCTTCTATAGTTTTTACGACTTCAAGTCCTTCAGCCTCTTGAACCTTTCCCATCTCTTTTAATTGAGACTCAATCGACATAGCTTGCCTTTCATCTTGTTCAGAGGATTTTCGAATATATAGGCAATATCGTATATCAGTCATATAAAAAGGTTAAAGCAATGATATTATAGCTTTTTCTTGTAATTCTTTTTGGTGAACAAAATAATTGTTCAACACTCTAATTGAGACATCCCTTTTTATAGTGTCTCATTTGTCTCATTTTCACATGTCAAAAAATAGATTTATATCTAGGTCATGGGTACCAGACCGACACCCACTGCCAAGTCGAAAAATAAGTTTTGGGCTTTCTGCCCAGAACTTATTTTTTATCTGGAAGATACAGGGAGGAAGCGAACCCGGGTTCGTCGTCCACCCTCGAGCAAAGCCCGAAGGGCAAGGTGAGATGTGTGAAAGATTCTCGACCTCGGAATCCCGAGGATTCGGGATGAGAATGTAAGAGTTTCCGTACCGCGCCTGCCAAACCTTTAAATTAAACAAAACCACCATAACGTGGTTTTTTTTAGTATTCTCAAAATTTCTCTCTACACTGATTTTAACAAAACTAAAACCATAAAATATGTTGCTCGAGCCGAATTATATTAAAGAAATTTCTGACGCCTTATCGCTTAAAACTTTTCAAGTAGAAGTAATACTCGCGATGGTTGAAGAAGGTGATACTATCCCTTTTATTGCTCGATACAGAAAAGAACGAACTGGAAACTTGGACGAGGAAGACATTCGGGAAATTCTGACTCAAAAAGCCAAACGGGAGAGTCTCTACAAAGCCAAACAAACCGCCATCAATGGGATCGAGGAACAAGAAAAATTGACGGAGGATTTACTCAAAAAAATTATTGCCTGCCAAACAATTAAAGAAGTCGAGGCAATTTATAAACCCTATAAACTTAAAAAGAAAACGAAGGCTATAATTGCGATTGAGAAAGGGTTTGGGCCCGTAGCCGAAATGATTAAACAAGGCGTTGACGAAGCTGATATTAAAAATGAATCTGGTGTTCTTTTGAGCGAGTATCCATTGGAAGAAATTTTGGAGGGGGCTCAGTGCATCATTTCTGCCGAGATTTCGTCGGAGCCAAAACTTCGATCGTTCCTCAAGAAACAAACGCTTGATGACTCTCGAGTGACTTCTAAAAAGAAGTCGGAAAAAATGCTTGAAAAACTAAAAGAAAAGGATGCTAAACAAATTCCTAAGTTTGAGCTTTATGACGATTTTAACAGCGGATTTAAAGCGCTGAAACCGTACCAAACCTTAGCGCTTAATAGAGGGGAACAACTAGGGATACTCAATGTAAAAATCGACAAGACAGAAGTTATGGAACGTCTGACTCAACAGAAATATTTTCGAGATATAAAATATCAAGGTCAGGGGACGGAGCTACTGATGGCCGCCTTCAAAGACGGATATACCGTTCTTTTTAAATCGCTTGAAAACGAAATTCGAAGTGATCTTGCAGAAATCGCCGAAGATGACGCCATTTCCTCTTTTCGTTCTAATCTGGAGGCGCTGCTGATGACTCGGCCAGAGTATGGCAAAATGATGCTAGCGATTGATCCTGGATATCGTGCTGGATGTAAGTTGGCAATTTTGGACGAATTAGGTACGCCAGTTCATTTTGATAAAATCTTTTTGCATCAGCAAGAGAAGGCAAAGATAACTCTTAAAACGCTTATATCCGAGTATAAACCAGAGGTGATTGTTCTGGGGAATGGGGCGGGGGTAGATGAAACGTTAGACTTGATTCAAAGCCTTAGCAAGACTCAAGTTTATATTGTTAATGAGGCTGGAGCCTCTGTTTATTCGGCTTCGAAAATAGCTCAAGAGGAGTTTCCTGAGCTTGATATTTTAGATCGAGGGACGATTTCTATTGGGCGTCGATATATTGATCCGTTATCAGAACTGGTCAAAGTCCCGGTTGAGGCGATTGGTGTGGGGATGTATCAGCATGATATTCCTGTTAAAAAATTAGAAAAAAGGCTTGGATACACGGTGGAGGACGTGGTTAATAAGGTGGGAATCAATGTGAATACCGCCTCAACTTATGTGCTTAATCATATTGCTGGGATTGATAAACGCGCGGCGAAAAAAATATTTAATCATCGCCCTTATAAATCTCGAGAAGCCCTAAAAAAAGTTCTTTCAGATAAAGTATATGAGCAATCAACTGGGTTTTTGCGAGTACCAGAAAGCTCGGAAGAACTGGATAATACCGATATTCATCCTGACCAGTATCCACTAACTCGATACTATCTAGGGTGTAAAAACGAAGGAACGGTAGAGGCGATTTTTAGTACACATAAAGTTGAAATGAGAAATCTTTATCCCGAAGTCACCCCTCTTACGCTTGATTTTATAGCGGAGGCTTATGACAAAATCGGAAAAGACGAACGGATTCATTCTTCGCACAGAAAAGCCCAAGAAAAAATCGATCCGAATTCAATAATAGAAGGATCGATCGTTTCGGGCGTGGTACGAAATGTAGTCGCGTTTGGAGCGTTTGTTGATATTGGGCTTAAGAATGACGGATTACTTCATGTTTCGCAGATAGCCAACAAATTTATCTCCAATCCCGCCGATGAATTGGAAGTGGGACAAAGGGTGCAGGTGAAAATTTTGTCGATGAAGGACGGGAAGATTCAGCTCTCGATGAAAGCGGTGGCGAATGCCTGAGTTCGTTTTGGATAAAATCAAACAAAACATAATTTCGAGATGTTTACCGGTTATAGCATCAAGCGGCTTTCGAGTGGTTCTAACTTCCCTGCCACAACGAAAATTATCCTAACTCCTTGCGCGTTGGGATAATTTTTGCGTAAACAATAGTAGGAAGTGAGCAAGGGAGAGCCTCCTACCGCGGTTGCCACTTTAAAACCCCGAATATGATTTTATTTTTTTGAATACATGCCTTAGTGTACAGTGGATTTTTTAACTCCTTTTTTTATGCCTGCCTCTTGTCTTAAAATGTTTTGTCATCAATGTAGTATGTCTGCTCCAGGAGGATGTGGTTCAACGGGAGCCCCTTTTGGGAATTGTGGAAAAAGTGCAACACTTTCTCGCTTACAAGACACGATGATTTTTGGATTAAAAGGTTTGTCAGCTTATCGAACGCACTTAAATGATCTTAATCCAGAAGCAACAAAGGAGGTTGATGATGTTATCGCTCAAACACTTTATTTTACACTTACAAATGTAAATTTTAATTTTGATGATCATATCGCTCAACTTATGAAAATAGGGCGGGCTGGAACGAGGGTTATGCATTTACTTGGGGAAGCTCATCATGCAAAACTTGGAGTCCCAACACCCGTGACGGTTCCTCAAAACAAAGCAGAAGGGAAAGCGATTTTGATTACTGGGCACGATTTGGGTTTATTAAAAGACTTATTGGAGGCAACAAAAGACAAAGGTATCAATATTTACACACACTCAGAAATGCTTCCGGCTCATGGTTATCCTGAGTTGAGAAAATATAAACATTTGAAGGGGAATATTGGAAAAGCATGGTTTGATCAACGTATTTTGTTTAAAAAATGGTCAGGATCGATCTTGGTAAATACGAATTGTATTGTTCCACCAACACCAAACTGTGGTTATTTGGATCGACTTTTCACACATAGTATTGTCGGAGTTGAGGGCGCTACAAAAATTGAAGGAAATGATTTTTCAGAACTAATAGAAAAAACATTAGCACTGCCAGATGTTACTGGATTTGAAACAGATGAAACCCTTCAAACTGGCCATAACCATAAAACAATTTTGACGATGGCGCCTCAAATATTAGAAGCGATTGGGTCAGGTAAAATAAAGAATTTTTTTGTAGTAGCGGGATGTGATGCACCAGGGAAAGGCGGTGATTATTACCGAAAACTCACTCAGGCACTTCCAAAAGATGTAGTTATTTTGACTTCAAGTTGTGGTAAATTTAGATTTAATGACTTAGATTTTGGGATGATTCCAGGAACAGAAATTCCTCGATACTTAGACCTTGGGCAGTGTAATGATAGTTATGGGGCGGTAGAAATCGCCTTGGCACTTAGTACTGCACTTGATACACCCGTAAAAGATCTTCCAATTTCTATTATTCTGAGTTGGATGGAACAAAAAGCCGTGATTATTCTTTTAGCACTCTTTAGTTTGGACATTAAAAATATTCATTTAGGACCATGTCCGCCCCAATTTATGAATGAAGATATTGTTAATTTTTTGAGTGATACTTTTGGCTTTTCTCTTACAACAACAGTTGAAGAAGATTTGAAAAAACTGCTTTAAAACTTGAGAAAGAAAACATAAGGCGTTTACTCCAGAGCCCCCTCACCCAACACGATAAACCAACTCCATAGCTCCAGACGGGTAGCTTTTGGAGTCTTTTAGTTTGAGCAGCGTTTCTTTTGGGAATAACTCAAAAACTTCAATTCCTTCAGGCAGAATAATAGGCATCACAAAAATTTGGATTTCATCTATTAGACCTTCATTCAAAAGAAGTGTGTTAATAGTGCCTCCTCCAATCAGCCAAATATCTTTCCCTTTTTCTTGCTTTAGTTTCTTGATTCTCTCAATTGGGTTTTTATTTATAAACTTCACATCCTTTGTATCTTTCACGTCTTGTTTGCGAGTAAGGACGTAATTTTTCGTTTTTTTGTAAGGAAATTCTATGCCCCAATCCAGAATTTGTTTGTATGTATTGTATCCCTGAATGGTTGTATCAACTGAATTTGAAAAAGCTTCGTACCCATAATCATTTTTGTCTGGATTTGGGATTCTTTCTAGCCAAGCAACGCTTCCATCTTTTTCTGCAATTTTTCCATTGAGACTGGCGGCAATGTAAAGTTTTATCTTTTTCATGTTTTTAAAGATTGATTTACTTAAATCTTAGCATCTATCCAAATTATGGAAATAAGTTTGGATAAAATTCACCACGCCCTGCCACAAAAAAAGTGACTATCCCCAGAAGGGATAGTCACTTTTTTTATTAAGAGTTTTTTTTACTTTCCTAAGTCTAGCACCTTATCGACACGGATTTGTTTTACGAAGTCCTCGACATGAGAGACGACAATCATAGCGCCTCTGTAGTTTTTAAGAGCTTCTGCGATGACCGGTATATGTCGGAAGTTGATATGGTTAGTCGGCTCATCAAAAATAAGTAGTCCCGGACGCATGAGTCGTAATTGGCAAAATGCGACGAGTCCTTTTTGTCCTTCTGATAAGGCTCCAACCTTGGCATTGATCATTTCTCGTCCGATCAAGAACCCCGCGGCTGCAGACCTCATATAACTTTCTATATCATCTCCATCAAATATTTCGATAGAATCCATAAGTGTATCTCGTACGGTTTTATCGAAATCAAGGGTTGAGAAGTCTTGTCGGTAGTATCCAATTTTTACGTCGGGATTGAGTGTGATTCCTTCACATTGGTTATTGGCGAGTCGCTCGAGGAGGGTTGTTTTTCCAACACCATTAGGACCCTTCAGAATCATGTGTTCGTTATTTCGGAGTTCCACATCAACCTTTTTGGTTACGATTTCATGGTTGAGCATGATCGAGAGATGATCTATTGCCACGATAACGCCTCCAACTTCCTCTTGCATCGGGATTCGGAAGCTTCGAATCGTTCGGTCTTCTTCTCGAACATCGACCATATTGGCCTCAGCGTCTTCAGCGGCTTCTCTCATTTTTTTTGCGACGAGTCGAAGTTTTCCTCCTTTCTTGGCAAAGACATTTGCTTGATTTTTGTTGGCCTGAATCTCTTTTTTGAGTCGGGAGTTTTTGAGGCTTTCTTTTTTTATTTGAGCGGCGATTTCCTCCAAAACGGTATAATAGTCACCGAAGTGTTGAGATATTTTGTGAGTATTTACGTCCAAATAAATAACGCCATCAGTAAATAAATTCAAAAAATTAGCGTCATGGGAGATCACTACAACAGTTTTTTTGTACATCATCAGGAATCCAATCAAATGATCGATTCCTTCACTATCAAGATTGTTTGTCGGTTCGTCCAATAGGAGAATGTCTGGGTCTTGAATAAGAGCAAGGGCGAGCAAGAGTCGTGCTTGTTGGCCTCCTGAGAAATCTTTGATTTGTTTATCGTAAGGTGTCTTGAAATTAACGGTATCGAGAACCGCGGCAATTTTTCGGTCAATCGTATAAATTTTTTCCTCGAATGGGGTTTCAAAAAATTCACGAACGGTTAGATCCATATATTTTTCTTCCATAACTTGTTTAGAAATGGCAATACTTAGTTTTTTGTCGAGATGAATTTTCCCCCCGTCGGGTTGAAGCTCTCCTGTTATCATTTTAAAAACAGTACTTTTTCCAGCTCCATTTTGCCCCATAAGGGTAATCTTCATTCCTTTTCGAATGTTAAAAGTCGCTTCGTCTAGAATTCTTTTTTTTCCTTCTTGGTATTCAAATTCTACGTCTTGAAATTTTATAACGGTTTCTTGTTTAGCCATAGTGATTTTTTGGGTTATTTTATCGATCGGTAAAGACAACTTAGTAAAATGTTTTTTTATGGCAACCATGCTTTTGAGAAATAATCAGAAAAAACCCCCATTATGCTTTTTGTTTTTAGCAAACGGGTAGGAAGTGAATCTGGGTTCCCCAGGAATACCTCTCGGGGTGTGCAGGCTTGACTGCACAGCAAAGGAAGGGTTCTCTTATCTCGTAAAAGATGTAAAAGGGAGCAAGTCCCTTTTTCATCTTTTACATGTAATGATTTTTATCGTTTTAAGCTTTTTTACCAGTAGCTCCGACTAGGCACGTTGGAGTAGTAACCATTAAAGAAAACACACTGGCTAACATCAAAATGTGAGAAAGAATAGCCATCATGTCCCCACCAGGAGCATGAACAGTAAGTATAGCCACAAGTAGAACCACCATAAAGCCAAGTAGTGAGAGTTTATAAAGCACTCTTGGGACCTTATTTCCCAAAAGAACAAAAATACTTCCTCCTACCTCAGTAGCAATTACAGCCCATGCCAACAAAACACCTAAAGTTCCAGAGATTCCCACATTATTTTGCACCATTCCGATGATCATTTCTGGATTCATAAGCTTCATGATCCCCGCAGGAAAAAAGAGCATAACAACGGCTATTCGAAGGACGCCAAGACCTAAGCCTGGGTTTTCACAACAGCTTTCAGATGAACAATTAGAGAAAAGACATTTCATTTTATAAAAATTAAAAAATAATTAAGACTATTTAGAGGCAGCACTGTTTTGTGCCACATGATAAGACGTTAATTCAGAAGGACTCTTTACGCCACAGATAGAAGCTACTTGGATAATACCCCTATTATGCGCCAAAAGATAGTTGCGAATTTGTGCTACTTTCTCTTTCCAGGCAATAGCATAAATTCTACGTTTTGACTTTTTCATAGTCGCCATTCCAACAGGGCAGGCGCGGTGTTCTCCTGAGCAAAATCCAGAGCGAATACAGCCACCAGCGAGCATTATAGATCGAGCATTCCCTATGGCATCTGCGCCCAAAGCCAAAGCTCGTGCAGACATATGTGGTGCGTATAATTTCGCGGCAGCTAACACTTTAACTCGATCTCGAACTTTATATTTTTCTAGTACTTTTATAGTAATGGGAAGCGCTTCAAATATTTTCTTCCCAAATAAAACACCTAAAGCAAGTGGGGCGGCTCCACTTCCACCGTCTCCACCATCAATAGTGAAAAAATCAGGACCTTTTCCCTTTGGAGTTTTTGCTAATTCTTTAGCTAGTGGTTCAATATTTGAGGCATTAGAAATAACTATTTTTGCACCAACGGGTTTTCCTCCAGATTTTTCACTAACTTCTTCAATAAAATCAAAGAATTCTTTTTCGCCACCTTTTTGATAAAAAGGAAAACGATTGGGAGAAATCAAATCAATGCCCTCATGTACTCCTCTAATTTTTGCCACTACAGAAGTATTTTTATTTGCCTTAAGGATCCCTCCGGTTTGTTTTGCTCCTTGAGCTAATTTGATTTCAACAGCCCTACAGAAACTCGTAATCTTTTGAAAACGATCCCAATCAAAGGCAAAACTTTTATCTTTTGTTTCTTTTTTGAGTCCATACATCCCAGAGCCAATTTGAAAAATAATATGTCCAAATTCATCAGTTAACTCATCCGCTTTTGGAAAAGCAGAAAAAGGCGCCTCCCAATCAATGGTATAAAAAAGAAATTCTTTGGTAGAAAAGAGATACAGATCTCTCATTTTCTTCCCAACAAATATACTTCCGAGAAGATCAATGACGTGGGTTTTAATCCGCTTTCCTGGAGCGAACCAATAAAAAATCTT
Organism: uncultured Candidatus Peribacteria bacterium; assembly: GCA_964490135.1. Lineage (GTDB taxonomy): Bacteria > Patescibacteriota > Gracilibacteria > UBA4473 > UBA4473 > JALWQU01. The sequence goes on along the minus strand of CAZBBI010000024.1, from coordinate 743 downwards.
GAAGCCTTTTGGGACTTTTTTGTATTTCATGAACTTCTGATCAAAAGAAAATTTCAATCGTGGTAGATGATGGATAGAAAGGCCCCCTTCTCCTGTGTTGAAAGGAGCTCTGTTGTCCGCACAAGCGGCGGCCATGGCGGATGTAGCCTCAAATCCAATTGCCCCAAGACTCATGGCGCTACGATAAAAATATGAGTTAAAAGGAAAGGGATGTTTTCTGGTTTTACCTAAAGTGGGATAAACAACTTCCATTTCATCTTCATTAATAGGGTTTGCAGCGTGTATCATTTGATGATTTCCATCATGAAATGTTCTGGTGGTATCAAATTTATCAAAAGAAAAATATCCAGATCGACCACTCGAAACATCTAAAATCCAATCGATAATTATTCGTGGAGCGAAAGCATTATCATCTCCGAAGTACTGTCTAAAAAAAGGTCGCATCTCGTGGAAGAAATATCGCATTCTTCCTAGTACAGGGAAGTTTCCAATAACAAGATTCTTAGATTGAAAAAATCTATCGTAAATAAAAAGCAAAACAAAGCCCCCAAGAATTAAACTCCCAACGAAGAGAAAAATATTCAGAAACATTTTAGAGTGGCTTACTTATTCAAAATTATTACCAATCCTTTGTGAGAAGTCAAACTGTAGTGACCAAAAAAACACAAGAAGTTGACAAGTCCTACTTATTTGTTATTTTGGGAATACTCGTTCTATTTCTAGATCAGTTCGCCTTTCTTGGC
>CAZBBI010000023.1:0-9734 GCA_964490135.1 uncultured Candidatus Peribacteria bacterium | reverse complement strand
TTGAATAATTGAAGTAATCCCATGTTTTCCTGCTGACTCTATGGCATCTGGAAACGGAAAGAATGCATCAGATGCTATCACCGCACCTTTTGCTTTATCTCCTGCGTGACCAAGTGCAATATCCATAGCTTCTACTCTAGAAGTTTGTCCGCCTCCTTTTCCGATCATAACTCCATCTTTAACAACTACTATGGCATTTGATTTTACAATTTTTACTAATTTCCAGGCCATTTCAAGATCATGCCACTGACTATCCGTTGGACGTGTCTTCGTAGCTACTTCTAATTTTCCAAATTCTGGCAATTGTATATCGGCATCTTGAGCCAGTGTTCCTCCTCTAACCTTCTTAAGTACAATATCTCTTGTCTGACCTTGATCAAAATTTGGGATTTCCAAAACTCTTAAGTTTGGCTTTGTTTTTAAAACCTCTAAGGCCTCGGAATCATAGGCAGGTGCCATAACTATTTCATTAAAAAATGAAACGATTTGGGTGGCTGTTTCTTTGTCACAAGTTTTATTAAGTGCAATTACTCCTCCAAACGCCGAAAGGGGATCTGTATTATATGCTTTTTCAAATGCTTCTGAAATAGTTTCAGAAGTTGCCGCACCACACGGTGTGGCGTGTTTTATTATTGCTGCAAAAGCTTTATCTTCTTTTCCTGCGAAACTCAAAGCTAATTCTAGCGCTCCGGCACTATCTCCAAAGTTATTATAAGAAAGCGGTTTTCCATTTAACTGTGCCGCCCCAACTAACAATGGACCAGAAGCAAATGGGTCTGTAATCGTTACCGCTGATTGGTGTGGATTTTCTCCATACCGCAAAGCTCCCTTTCCTTCTGTTGTTTTTGTTTCTTCTGCCCAGAATTTAGCGATCAAAAGATCATAATGTGCGGTCATCTCAAAAACCTTTGTAGCTAAGTCTTTTCGGTACTCAATGTCTAACTTCCCATCTACTGCAAGCTGTTGCAACACCATTGCATAATCTCTAGGATCTAACACTGGGGCACAATATTCGTAATTTTTTGCCGCCGCTCGTATCATTGAAGGCCCGCCAATATCAATATTTTCTACTTTATCTTCGAAACTTTTACTCAAATCTTCATAGGTAGACTTAAGGGGATATAGATTCACACAGACTATATCGATATTTTGCAACATATTTGCATTACAAAATTCTTGATGATTTTCATTGTCCCTTAAATTTAAAATCCCACCAAATATCTGCGGTGTAAGCGTTTTAATCCGCCCATCCAGTCCTTCTGGAAATCCTGTAAAATCAGAAACCTCTTGCAGATTTTCAATTTTCCCCGCAAGTGCTTTATGCGTTCCACCCGTTGAAAGAATGCGATAACCAAGTTTCTGCAACCCTATTGCAAATTCAACTATTCCTGTTTTGTCCGATACCGATAAAAGTGCTGTTTTCATAAATTTAAATTTTCAAAGAACTATTTCTTAAATAACTGTGCAGAATTTGGATTAGCAAATAATCGTGACCCAATAAGTGTTTCTATCTCTTTTTTGTCTGTATCTTTGTTAAAATGCCATCCTTTATATATCTTAATCTTTATATCTTTTCCTAATTGTTCTTTTAGTTGATCCGCTAAATGATCAGCTTCATCGTCTTCGAAGTCAGAAACATAAACAGATTCTTTTGTACTAGCAAAAACATCGTCTACTAAAAACTCCTTACTTTCGTTATAAATAAGTCCAGAGCCAATTGTTGCTTTTTCATCAACATCTCCTGTTATTTCAAAACCAATTGTTTTCTCTAAAGAGATATCCTTCCCACAAATATTTTTGGCCGTAGATTTTACTGAGAAATTCTCATTATCTGTAATAATTAACTTTTTCTCGAGCCATAAAGTCTTTTCTTTCTTTTTTATTGGTAAAATTTCTTGTTGCAACAGTGTTGCAAAATCTCTGATTTCAACCTTTTTAACAACCTCTCCCACTTCAATCGATTTTTTAATTGACTGGAAAATTTCATCACCATCAAAGTTATCAAAAAAACGTTCTGGGTGTGGCATCATTGCCATCACTGTTCCTTCTTTGTTGCAAATTGCAGCTGTAGCAAAATTGGAACCATTTGGCGTTATTGGGAAGCTGTCTGATACTTTCCCACTTTCATCACAATATCGAAACGCAGCCAAACTTCCTTCTTTTAGCTTCTTTAAAACCTTCTCATCTCGAGAAACAAATCTTCCTTCTCCATGTGCAACTGGTACAGTAAGGACCCTTTTCTCTAAATATTTTGTAAAAACTGTATTTTTGTTTTCGGGTTTAAGGCTTACCCATGAGTTAAAAAAACCAGTCCCCAAAACATGTCCTGTTTCGTCTCGGCGAATGTTTTTAGCCAATGCGATTTCGGCAGGAATCAAGCCTGACTCTACTACCATTTGTGCTCCATTACAAATTCCTAGGATAATTGTTCCTGTTTGTGCAACCTCTCTAAGATAATCAAAAATTGGCTCTTTTGAGGCAAGTAGTCCAGATCTTCCTCGATCTTCAAAAGAAAATCCTCCTGGAAGAATTATAAATTGTGGCTTAAATTCTCGAAGATCTTTCTTTTGATTCCAACGAAAAATTTGTGACTTAAAGCCATTTCTTTTTGCCGCTCTGGCTGTCTCTATTTCACAATTATTACCAGGGAAAGCGATGACTGCACACTTGATCATTTATTTATAAATTAAAAAAATATTCTAACTACATCCTCAATCGTTACAGCAATCAAGAAACCGAAAAGAATAAACATTCCTCCCAAATGAGCATAGTTTTCAATCTTTTCACTCGGCTTAATTTTAAATGGCTTCAAGGCTAACTCTACTAACTGAAAGAAAAACCTTCCTCCGTCCAGGGCAGGAATTGGTAAAAGATTCATAACCCCCAATGAAACAGAAAGCAGTGCGGCCATTTTTACCAAATAAACAAACCCTTGTTTAGATATCTTTTTCGTAATTTCGGCAATTCCCAACGGTCCAGCCATTCCTTCTGGGAGCCTATGTTTGTCTATAATGTTTCCTGGAATCTCTGAAACTTTTTGCAAAATTGCTCCAGACATTCTCCAGCTTTCTGTTATTGAAAACACAAAAGCTTTATGAGCTGGTAATTTCATTTTTTTAAGATATCCACCTCTAAGATTTTCTTTTTTTTGTACGTCTTTCCAGGAAATTTCATTGATTGTGTAGTAAGTCCCTACTTCGTCTTTGTACCCAAAATACCCATCTTCATATGCCGTTTCTATATCCTTCTCTGTTATCAATATCGGATCTGTTCCTATCGTAAAAAGCACCGTCAATATAATAATTGCTGACAAAAAATTCATACTAACCCCACCTAAGGTAATCATCATTCGTTGCCATAATTTTGCTTGTCCAAAGCTTCCTTTCGCGCTTGATTCTTCCTCTTCTCCAAGCATTCGAACATACCCACCAAACGGAATTAAATTTAAACAATATTCAGTTTCTCCAACTTTTTTAGAATAAAGCCTTTTTCCAAATCCAACCGCAAACTCAAAGACCTTTACTCCAGACTTTCGTGCAGCATAAAAATGACCAAATTCATGAATAATTATCAAAAAAGAGAACATAATAACAAACTCTAAAACCCAAAGCGTATTTTCGCGAATAAAATCAATCAACCACATTTCAAATTAACAATAAATAATTAGTAACCCTCCTTCTCCAAGGCTAAAGCGGGCAAGTAAGCCGTTTGGGGCTTACGCTCAAATAGTTTAAAGAAATGCTCCAAAAAGAAAACTGATTTTTAAACTATTTATTAATATGTTAATCGGTTAGTTCATTAACTCGTTATTCAGCACGTATTTCCCCAAAACATCATATTCTAAATTAACCCCATCTCTGACAATTTTTTCAGATAAATTTGTAACTTTTAAGGTATGAGAGATTACAGAAATCTCAAAAAAATCCTCACCAAGACTAGAAATCGTGAAAGATATCCCATCAACTGCAACCGATCCCTTGCTAACAATATATTTTCTATTTTCTGGTGAAATCTTTATTCTAAATAATTCAAAATCTTCTACTTTTTTTCGAGAAACAATTTCGCCACATTCATCTATGTGCCCCGTAACAAAATGACCAGAATTACGTGCTCCAATAATAGCCGAACGCTCTAAATTGACCAACCCATTAACACTAATCCCTCCAAAAATAGTTTTATTTCGCGACTCCTCCATTATTTCTACTTGAAAACTTTGATCACCAAGCCCAACGATCGTCATACAGGCTCCAGACAACGCAACAGAGTCTCCAATCGAAAACTTTTCTGCAAACCCGTGCGAAATAGTAAAAATATTTCCTTCTATTTTTTTGATTTTTCCAGTAGCTTCAACTATTCCTGTAAACATTTTCTTATTAAAAAATAGAACGCAATCCATCTTCCCAGAGACTTTTCCATTCATCTAAACCTTGGTCTAATAATTTCTCATTATTTTGAGAAATTATTAAATTATTTCCTTCTATCGTTTTTCCTATTTCAACGGCAGATTCTCCGAAAATATCTTTTATTTTACTTGGATTATTTGTTGTAATAACCGCTCCAAAATCTTCAGAAAAAAGAAATTCTGGGACACTCTCCTCCTTTGGTAAAGATATTTCCGCTCCTATGTTATTTTTAAACGCAGCGGTTAAAACACTCACAATCGCACCCCCTCGAACAATAGGGGTAATTGAAGAAAAGTTTCCCCCTAAAACAGATTCTTTTATCTTTTCACTTAGTTTTGAAAATTTTTCATAATTTATTTCTGGGAATCGACTATCCTCTTGCTCAAAAACACGGAAAAACTCACTTCCTCCTAAATTTTTTGACCTTCTCCCTAGTACAAAGATAGATAACCCTTTCTCGCAAAACGCCATTGGCTTAACTTTTTCCACCTTGTCCACTCTTCCGAATAAAGAAATAATCGCATTCGGAGGGATTGATTTCCCAGCTGACTCATTATAAAGTGAAACATTTCCCGAAACAATTGGAACTTTTAATCTCTCACAAGCCTCCTTCACCCCATTTATTCCATCAACAAGCTCCCCCATTTGATCCTCCTTTTCTGGATTACCAAAATTCAAACAATCTGTTGCCGCCAACGGAGTCGCTCCTACGCAAGACTGCAGAAAAACAGCTTCTGATACAGCACTTTCTGCCGCCATCTTCGGATCAATTTTTGCTAAATTTGGATTTCCTCCTCCTGATATAGAGACCGCAATCGAAGATTTCACGTCCTCCAGTTCCTCGAAATCACGAAAACAAGTTGTCATACTACAGGCCGCATATCCTCTTTCCCAAGCCGTGTTACCTTGTACGTTTTTATCATAAGTTTCATATATTGGCTCCCTGGAGACTATGTTTTTACTCGTTAGAACCTTCTCTATTGCCGTTTTTAGTGAAATTTTTTTCATAATTCGTGGATCGCAAGAAGTATAGACAGTTAAGGGTAAATGACAAAAAAATATTAACAAAAAAACTTTTGACTTTTTTGCCCGCTGAACAAATAATGAGTTCGACTAAGATGTTCGTTATTTCCTTAGAATCTTCTTCTTCCAATCAACTCCTTTCGGGATTGAGAATATGGTTTTCTGTGGAAAACTAGATATCAGACCCACTTAATATATAGGGGAAAGGAAGCTCTAGGGAAAGACGGCATTTCGGTAAGTTTAATTGATAATTTCTCGACAATCATTACTAATTGAAGATATGAAATACCTTTTTATCCTTGGTCGAAATTTTGAATTGTCACGTGCAGAACTTTTAAATTTTTGTGACGAACTTTACTCAGACAGCGAAAAATCACTTTTTATTGGAGAAAACCTACGCTTTGAAAACCCTAGAGATTTACCAAAAACTACGGAACAAATATTTCTAGATAGACTTGGTGGTACTATTCGGTTTGGAGAAATCATTGGAGAATTCCCCTCAAAAAAAGAATGTTTAGCTGATATTTTTAAAATAATCAAAGACACCGCTTCCCCAGACAGAATTCCAAAAGTTGGGTTTTCTGTATTTGGCGGAGGAAAAACTCTTTTGGGAGATTTTATAAACGATACAAAGCGATACTTCCAAGAAAAAAAGCAAAAAATACGAGTAGAGAATTTTGGTGGAAAAAATCTTAGTTCTGGGCAAATATTCGATAGGAGGCTCCTACGAAAAGGTAATGAATTTGTAATCTGGAAAAACAAAAACACTCTTCTGCTTACCAAGACCAGTGCTTCTCAGAATTTAAGAAATTACGTCTTACGAGACCGAAAAAAGTCTTTTCGTGACACCAAAATGGGAATGCTTCCACCTAAGCTTGCTCAAATTCTAATAAATTTAGTTCCCCCGAGCTTCAATGAAACAATACATGATCCATTTTGTGGATCTGGAACGATAAATACCGAGGCCGCTGTTGTGGGATATAAGACTGTTGGAAGTGATATCAATGCCTCTTTCGTATCAGGAGCTCAACAAAATTTCCTAGAAATGTCTGAAAAATTTCGTTTTCCAGAAAAAAATGGAAGCTTTTCTGTAAAAGATGCTACGCAAGTCAACTGGAAAAATAAATCTGGTGTTATTTGTACCGAAGGATTCTTAGGTACGAACTTTGAAACAAAACCATCTCAAGCAGAAATTAACGATAATTCCCAAAAGATTTTAAAACTTTGGGAACAAATTTTCCAAAACCTACATGGTTCTGATATAAAGAGTGTAAGCCTTTGTTTGCCTTGCTGGAATAATCACGGAAAGAATATTTCTATTTCGTCACAGCTATTCAAAATAATTAAACCGTTCGGATACAAACCACTTTCTCTTTTTAACAAAGAAGAAACTTTTATTTATAAGCGCGAAAAAACCTTTGTTGCTCGAGAAGTTTGTGTTTTAGTGCAAAATTAAGTTTTAATTAAGAATAAATGCAAAAATAATTGTCATTTTAAATTGTTCTCTTAATATTTTACAGTAAAAAAATAACCCCCTTATATTATGGCTGAAGAAAAAATTTTTGTAGGAAACGGAAAAGAAATTACTACACAATACGGACCACTCCTTAAGCTTAGTTTTTCGGCAGAAGATGTTGAAAAATTACAAAAAAACCTTGAAAATGGATGGATAAATGTTGTTGTAAAAAAACGACGAGAGCCTTCTGAAAGAGGAACTACTCACTATCTTGAAGTAGATAAATGGAAGCCAACTGCTGACGGAGGAGCTCCCTCAAAACCAACTCCTAAGCCTGCTGGTGATGAAGTTTCTGTTGAAGATTTACCATTTTAATAAACTTGTCTCTTAATATTTTTTTGACATCTACAAAAAAATATCTATATTTTTTTGGCTGTTTTTAACAAAGCACAATAATATTCCCGGGTAGCTCAGTGGTAGAGCAAATGGCTGTTAACCATTCGGTCGTCGGTTCAAATCCGACCCCGGGAGCCAAAAAAAAGTGAGTGAACACAACGTGTTTAGTCACTTTTTTTAGTTTTAATTAAGATATCATTAATTTTTCTAGATAAATAATCCTAAATAAGCATACTGATCGATGTATTTTGTTACGAGGATCTTTTAATGCCATCGATCCCCGAAGGAAATAAAACCTAAGAACTTAATCGTCGAAAAATCTGTAGCTACAACCAATCATGAATAATAAAACCCCAATCCACGACAAAGCTGATATTTTGCAATTTTTTCAAGAAGCTTCTGTGCCAAAAAAAGAATTATTAATTGGACTTGAGGTAGAACGAAGTGGTGTTTACTCTAAAGACTTAAGTCCCGTTCGTTATTCAGGCGACTCGGGGTATTTAGCTATTTTAAAAAAATTAGTAGAGGAGGTTGGGTGGAAAATTATAAGCCAAGATGAGAATGGCAACATTACAGCACTAAAAAGAGGTGGAAGTGAAATTCATACAGAAGATGATGGTCGTCTTGAGTTAGTTAGTAAACCTCGAAAAGGGCTTTATAGTCTTTGCCGAGAATATGAAATGCATACTCGAGAAATTGATGATATTTCAAAAGAATTTGGAGTTCGTTGGCTTTCAATGGGAACACATCCGTTCGCTAAAAAAAATGATATTAATTACGCCTTTCCTGATAATGCAAAAAAGTTTCATGATCATTATGGCAACTATTATCCTGGATGGGGGAAAAATGCTCACATCGGGATAGAAAAGAAAAATAACGGTGTCCATGTAAATTTTGGATATAGCTCCGAAAAAGATGCTATAGAAAAATTTCAAACTCTTTTAAAAGTTTCACCTATTTTGATGGCAATGTTCGCCAATTCTCCAATTAACGTAAATAAATTTTCTGGGTTTTTAATCAATCGTTCACGAAATATTTCTCGATGTCATCCAGATAAAAACAATCTTCAAAAAATATTTTTTGAACCAAATTTTAATTTTGAAAAATGGGTTAATTTTTTGTTAAAATTACCCATGAGTCAAATAAGGAGAGAAAAAAAGGGTATTTTTATCCCCCTATCTTTTCATGATTTTTTAAAAAACGGCTTTGGGAAATACAAGCCGCGTATGGAAGATTTTTATATTCATATCAAGACAATTCGTGGGGAACTGCGCTTAAAACATTATCTTGAATATCGCAGTATTGATTGCGTACCACCCCATCTTATTCCCTCGGTTCCGGCCATAATACGTGCAATAACCCTAAATGCAGAGGTTATGAAGGAGTGTTGAAATCTTGTAAAGGATTGGACCTTTTCCGACCACTTAGAAACACGAGAAAGCGTATATAAACAGGCGCTGCAGGCCGAAACACCTGATGGAAAAAAAGTTCTTGATCTGGCCAAAGAACTTTTGAATATTGCGTCTTTTTCATTACAAAAACAACATAGGGAAAAGAAAAAACGAGTTGATGCCTCTCGTTTTCTTTGGCCGATTAAAGAGTATATTTTTGTGCGTGAGCAATCTCCTGCTGAATATGTTATGGAGATGTGGAACGGTAAATGGCATAAAGATCCACGAAAACTGCTTGAATGGTCCGAAACCTAATATGTTTTTTTGTCATTCAAGAAAGATAGCTTAACCCTTTGATCTAGGGGGTTTTTTATACAAAAAATTCTTATCAGGAGAACATTATTCCGAAATAACGAAGAATATGCTTGCTTATTATAATGTTTCCTGTATGGTCAAAATCCAAGAGTTAGTTCAAATAGACGGTTTAGACAATAAATTTCTACAAGACGAAGCTTACGGAATATTTATTTTTTAATCATATTTACTATGACAGGTGTTATCAAAAAGCTATTAAATGGCTTCGGATTCATCACTCCAGAAGGAACGTCTAAAGACATCTTCTTTCACGCGAGTGACCTTGACGGTATCGAGTTTGAAGCTCTTCGTGATGGAGACACTGTTTCTTTTGAAATGGGAGAATCAGACAAGGGACCAAAAGCTGAAAACGTTTCTCTTGCAGAATAATTAAATTCGCAAGTACATAAAAACCATTGAGAATAAATTCTCAATGGTTTTTATTTTTACAGTTTTAAAAAATAGTATTAGAATGGAAATGATTATATTTTTTTACAAAAGACAATGGACGAACTGAAAGCACAAATACAAAAAGCTATATCTCACATGAAGGCAGAGTTTGCCTCTCTTCAAACAGGCCGGGCCAATGTTTCGCTTGTGGATGAGATAGAAGTTGAAAGTTATGGATCTAAGATGTCATTAAAACAAGTTGCAAATGTTTCTTGTCCAGATGCAAAAAGTATAAAAATAGAGCCTTGGGATAAGAATTTA